>DRSQ01000149.1 GCA_011372505.1 Chlorobaculum parvum
CATTCGTTCGACCGTAGCCAGCTCCAGACTACATGCTCCTCCGGTTTTGAGACCGTCGGTGAGGCGCTCCCATCGGCGAGCTGGAAGAGCACCGAGAGGTTCTGGCCTGGCCTGAAGCTGTCGATGCCGATGTAGAGTTCGCCCTCGTTGTCGAACGGATAGAGCAGGCTCGATTTTTTGCCCGGCCTCACTGCTTTGCAGCCGAACGGCGTGAGCTGGTAGAGAGCCGCGTCCGAAAGCGAAACGGAGGTGGTGTAGCTCAGCGTCAGCGATTCGATCACCGGCG
Organism: Chlorobaculum parvum; assembly: GCA_011372505.1. Lineage (GTDB taxonomy): Bacteria > Bacteroidota > Chlorobiia > Chlorobiales > Chlorobiaceae > Chlorobaculum > Chlorobaculum parvum_B. The sequence continues at coordinate 287 of DRSQ01000149.1, forward strand.
TGTAGGGTTCGACCGGCATACACTTCGAGAAGGTTTCGACAAACTCTTGGGTGAAGTTCTTCGGATTTTTCGGTTCTTTGCGCCCATTTTTCCAGACATAGAGATCATGGCGCACCTTTTTCCAGAGGCTCATGCAGTCATCGACCAGCTCTTCGTCCTTTGCCGCCACGCGCATCATGTAGCGGCTGAGGGTGAGCGGGTAGAGCTTGTGGCCGAAATCGCCGTTGAGCGTCAGCTTCATGAAGCCGCCGCGGCTGTCGAGCGTGTAGCGGGTGGTGTCGAAGTGCGTTTCGGTCAACGCCTGTGCGGGCAGAGTTGTTTTCGATTCCGGGAAGGGCACCTCGGCATATTTCCAACTAAACAGTTTCTGGTTTTCGAGGTCGTGTTTCTCCGGCCATGCCCCCTGTTTGAGGAAGGCGAAATCGGCCTTGGGATAAAATTCGTTGACCCAGTCGAAGTCGATGTCGCCTCTCCAGAAGGGGAGGCCTTTCCAGACGATGCGCAACTGGAAGCGAGCATTTTTTTTCTGGAACAGCTCGTCCGAACCGACGACAAGCCAGTCGCCGCTTTCGGGAGTCGCGCCGAAGGGCTGGAATGGCTTGTCAGTCTTGAGGTTGCCAAACTTGTTCGAGACCGCGAGGCTTTTCAGGCCGTTGCCGTCCGGCTGGTTGCCGCTGCCGTAGCCGACGCTGATGTCGAGTTTCGATTTGGCGATGTCGATTCGCAACGCTTGCAGCGTCGAGAGCGGCAGGGTTTTGGTCGACCCCTGCTTCAGCACCGCCTTGAGCATCGGTAGCGTCGCCGGAAGCGCGTTGCCCGGGGCTGCCCCGCTCATCGGCTCGATCGCCGGTTGCCCGCCGTCGAAGGTGAGCGGGATTCTGACCTTTTTCGATGGCGTCGCCGATGTCGAAACATTGCTTGTGTCGAGCGTGGCTCGCACCCACTTCTTGCCGGTCGAGAGGTAAAAGTTGAAGCTGTTGCAGAACGCGGACTGCAAAACCTTGCCTCCGGTGAACTCAAGCGTCAGTGTGATTTTGCGGTTGCCCTCTCGGAGCAAGAGGTAGCTGGAGGCGATGGCGAAGCCGACTTCGGCGAGACTGGTCGCGCCGGTGTCGTTCAGGAACGGATGCCACTGGCCGTCGGTCGCGGTGATTTCGCCTCCGACGCCGTCGCTGGAGTTGATCTCCGGCCAGGCGTAGAGCCGCGGAGTTTCGTCGCTCAGGGAATGGCGTACCGCCTGCAACGCTTCGATGGTGGCGCGGTTGGCAACAAGCTCCTCGTCGAGCGCGTACTGAATGCTCTGGCCCGCTTCGTCCTTTCCCTTGAAGAGGGTTCCGGCTTTGAGTTGGGCGCTCTCCCTGTTTTTGACCAGCTCGAAGAGCAGATGGACCCGGTCGGGTTCAGAGGCGTTCGGCGCGAGTTTCAGCACCTCCTTGTAGTAAAAATCGAGATGGCGTCCGGTCAGCGTGTTCAGGTGGGTGCGCGACAGCTCCATCAACTGCACGAAGGCGAGATAGAGCGCGTAGTGCGGCTGGTGATCGTCGCACCCGGTCAGGAGTTTCGGCAGAATGGTCTTCGCGTCGGCGACGATGCGGGCATAGGCTTTCAGGAAGAGTTCGAGCTGCGAGGTGAAGAGGTTGTGCCGCGCCAGCCGGCTCCAAGCGTTGAGGCCGGTCAGCGTGGCGTAGAGCGATTCATTTGGCTTGATGGAGTCGAAATACGTCGTCCACTCCGTCGCTGCGCCGACGATCCACTCCTTCGAGAGGCCCGCTGTGCAGATCGCTTCGAACCGTTCCGGTGCTGCGTCAAAAATCACAAGTTCAACGTCCGCCTCTGTCTCGTTTTCGATGTGGCCGAGCTTGAGGCCAGCTTTGAACGCGGCGATGAGCTTGCCAAAGGCCGGAGCGAGGCGGCTCGCGATCAGGTTCCGCAGAGTCGCTTTGAGTGCGATGGCGGGATCGAGGTCATCCTTGAGAAGGTCGAGCTGTCTGGCGAGCGTGCCGATGTCGCTGAAGAGCCAGCCGAGCGCTTTCTTCTGTTCCGCGTCCGACGCCGTGCTTCCATCGTTTTTCAGGATGTCGAGCAGCTCCTTGATTCGCTTGCGGTACAGCTCGACCTTTTCGATGGCCGCGCAGGCGACCCGGACGGCAGGGTCGTCGCTGAAAAAGCGCATCCAGTCGTCGATCTCGGCGTTGTTGAGGTCGTAGTAGCGCACCGAGGCTGCGTAGTTCCGGGCAAAGGCGATGAGCGATTCCGACGTTCGCCCCTCGATGGGCGCGCTGACGGGATCGAGCGCGGCGGGGAAGCGCTGCTTTTGGCTGGTGCCGTCACGCCTGAGCCTGTTCGGATCCTTTTGCATCATGCACTTTTTGCCGTCGGCCATGCTTCAGTTCTCCCCCAAAGGATTGACGGTTATTGCCATGTCGATGTCAGTGCCCTCCTGGATGTAGAACGGATAAACCATGTTGAAACGAGAATTTATGCTCTTGATCGTGTAGTCGATGCTGATGAGCAGAAAGCCTTCGTTCTCGTTGCTCTTTTCAATCGAGACCTTGTCGAGCCGGATGCGCGGTTCGTGGTAGAGAATGGCCGATTCGATCTTGTCGGCGACGAGGGTTTTGATGCGCGTGTCGAGGTTTTCGAAAATCAGTTCGTCAAGGTTACAGCCGTACCATGGAATCATGACGCGCTCGCCTTGCAAGGTGCCGAGCAGCACGGCAAGGCTCGATGCGATCTCTGCTTCGTCTTCAAGCATCTGCACGCCGGGCAGGTTCCGGTCGAATGCCGGAGGAAAGGCCCATCCACGTCCAAAAAACGGCAATTGCATGATGGTGTTGCTCTACGGTTTAGTGTTCATGATTTACAGATCAAGCGGGTCGCGCAGGTTTGTCATGGATTCATTATCAATTATCCTCCGATCATCACCGTGGTTGCGCCCGGCGGGATGACCATGCCGCCGCCTGCGGTCGGGTCGCCGACTCTGGCGGCGGGCATTCCGCCGATCATCACGGTGGGCGAGCCCATCGCAATGGCGTCCGGGCCGCAGGTGTCGCCTTGGCGCGCAGCGGGCATTCCGCCGATGAGCACCGTTGGCGCTCCGGGTGGAATGATGGGCACCGGCGCGCCCTGGGTTGCTGTGCTGACGATCATGTCGCCGACGCGTGCTGCAAAAGACATCTCGTTTTCCGGTTTTCAGTTAATCTGCACTATTCCGCCGCTGATCTTTGTCGTGCCGCTGCCCTTAAGCTCTGTGCTGGTTCCGGAGAGTTCGGCGGTCGCCGAGCCTTCGGCCTTGAAGCTGCTCTGCGCCGAGAATTCGATGTTCGCCCCTTCGGCTTTGATGTCTCCAGTCGCTTTCAGCACGATGTCGCTCGCACTTTCGATGGTGATGCCGTTGTCGTCGAGGGTGATTTTGTTGCCGTTCATATCTTCGACAAGAATGCCATTGTCATCATCCGAAAGAGAGAGCTTGTTGCCGCCCGGTGTTTCGAGATGGATGATCTTTTTGTCGTCATCGAACGTGAGCATCATCTTTTCGCGGCTCACGTAGCCTTTGCGGTGGTTGTCGTCCGAGGCGCCTTCTGGCGCAGGCTTGGCCGCGCTGTGGCACATGCCGAGCACCACCGGATGGCGCGGGTCGTCGCCGAGGAAGCCGACAACCACCTCGTCGCCGATCTCGGGGCGGAAAAAGGTGCCGCGCTCCTCGCCGGCGTCGAGCGTGGCGAGCCGCGCCCAGACGCCTTCGTCCGCATCGCTGATCATCGGAAGCCGTACCTTGATGCGCTCCATGCTCTCCGGGTCGCCTTCGAGCACCGTCACCACGCCCATCTGCAAACCGCCAACGCCGGGCAAGAGTCCTGAAGCGGGCAGCGGACGGAGGTTGTAGCGTTCCGGGAAAAGCTCCGGATCGAGGCCAAACTGCACATCGGTTTCCCAGTTGCCGCCGCTGACTGTGTGCCGGACGCCCGAAACGTAGAGGTTGCCCTCGAATCGCGCGCCGATGCCGGTCACTTCGATCACTTGGCCGGGCAGGATGGTGGCCAGTCCCTGAAAGCGCACCCGTCCACGAACCTTGGCGAGCCGCTCCTTTGTGAGTCGCGCGTCCGCCCAGGCTTGGAGTTCCGGCTGGCTCAGGTTGCCGCCGTGGCGGATAACGTTCGCTTCGCCGCCAAGCACGTCGGCGAGGTCGCTCGGCGACAGGTTGCCGTTGCCGGTGGTCGAGGGTTCGGCGGCCTCGGTCTCCACGATCTCCTGATCGGCCGGATTCCATGCCGACGCCGTGATTCCGGTCTCCTGCACGCGGGCATCCAGCTCTGCATCGAGCTCCAGCACCGTTGCTCCGTAGCGCACCGTTACGGCGGGCTCGGCCGAGGCATCGGGCGGGGCAACCGTGACCGAATCATTCGCGGCCATTACCACCATGCCGTTGGCTTCGGCCCGGCAGAGCAGAAAATCCCAGTCGGTCGATTCGTACTGTACCACCGACTCGGGCTCCGGCGTGGTCGCCGCTACGTCACTTTGCAGGTTGTACGCGCCGATGATCTCCTCCATTACGTCGCTATCCTTCATGTCGGCGAAGTAGCGGTTCTTGACTCCACGGGTCATTTTGACCGCCTTGCCCCGGCACTCGACCGACAGGAAACTGCCGTTTTTCCGGATTTTCAGGCTCTGTTTAATTACTATTCCCTTGAAGACCGAATCGTTCTGAGCGCGATAGCCGAGCTGAATTTCGATCTCTTTGCCCGGTACAAACAGCTCTTCGTCGCTTGCCTCGAAGGTGCTTTTGGAGGCCTCGCCATCGAGTAGCTGCACCACCGCCGACGGAATCCGGTTCAGCTCGTGCGACACCGAGAGCGCCACGATCTGAAACCTGCCGGGAATTTCTGCGCCGTCGACGAGCACCGCAATGGTGCAGACATCCGGTGTTGCCGGGGTCGGTATGGTGTTCTCAGGGCTCACGATGACTTGCTCTTTTTCTCGATGGACGGAAACCTGATCTTCATGCCGGGCTCAAGCGAACGGAAGTTGTCCAGCCCGTTAGCTGTGGCTACGTCAAGATAGTACTTCGAATCGCCGTAAATCCGGAAGCACATCAGCGGCAGGGTGTCTCCCGATTTGACCGTCCGGATGTGGGTCAGGTCGGCGGACTGCCGGTCTTCGGATGCTGCGCGCTTTTCCTCTTCGATGCTGCTTTTGAAGGTTACCTTGGCCGTGGCGCGCAGGGGAGTGCCATCCGGCTTGAAGAGCTTGTAGGTGATTTCGAGTTCCGTGACCCGTCCCTTGAAAATCGAATTCTCGCCCCACACCAGCTTGAAGTGGCGAGGTTCATGCGCGTCGCCCTTGTAGTCGATCAGCACCTCTCGGAATTTCTTCAGGTCGTCGGCAATCGAGTCCCGGCTTTCACCGTCGATAATGCCGGTGTTGTCGAACAGGAATTCGAAGCTCATCTCTCCGGGCTCCGAATACTCGTACTTCAGTTGCTGGCCGCTGGTGCCCTGCCCCTGACCCGACTTTGAGAACTTCAGCTTGTAACTCTGCGTGTAGCTCTCCGGGTTGATGAGTGCCTCGAAGTAGTCGTCGGCCTCCTTTTTGCCGCCGCTTTCGGCCTTCCGGGAATCGGAAAAGGCCAGGATCAGCATTTTTTCAAGTTGTCCGCTCTCAGCCATCACCGTTCGCGTTTGTTTTCCATGATCTTCACCATCTGCTCGATGCACTCGGCCGCCAGCTCTTCGCGATCCGTTGCGTTCCCGACGCCTTCGGCGCTCCGGCTCACACTGTTCCGGTTGTTATCCGGCGTTCCGGGTTCGTTAACCGTTACCTTGATATGCAGTTCCCTGATCTCTACAGGCATCGTGTTTACCCCTTCTGGACAGTGAAGTAACGGTAACTCAGCTCCATCGTTTCGACGACCACGCCGTTTTCATTGGCGTTGAAATCGCTGACGAGCCACTTTTTGGGTATGGCGTGAACCACGTTCCAGGTTTGCAGCGGCTCACCTTTTTCGTTCAACAGGTTGACGGTCAGATCCGTGGGGCTGAACGTGCGGTCGCGGAACGCCTTGAGCGCCCAGTCGATGACGGCCGAGTCGGTCAACAGGCCGCGTTTTAGCACCAGGTCGGCATACTTCGTCCTCACTGGCAGTTTGTGCTCGAAGCGGTTTTCGCCGCCCTCCTTGAAGGTCTCGAAATCGTACTCGACCGACAGACCCGAGACCGACTGGAAGCGCGCGTCGTTCTTGTCTTTGCTGATATCAAAGACAACCCGGAAATAGAAGCCCCACGGCGGATAGTAGTCAACCATAACGCTGTTTCGCTCAGACCTTCATCAGTTTCAGCCCCTCGTGCGCCAGCTCGATGCTCTCGATGGCCACCTCGTTGGCGTCGGATTTCAGGTCGGGCGCGGTGATCTTGACCGGGAAGCAGCGTGCTGCCGTCCATGCGGCCACCGGCGAGTGCTTCTCGTTGAGCAGCCGGATGGTGACGTCACGTCGGTTTTCGACGCGCTCGTTTGCTACATCCTCAAGCCAGGTATTGAAGTCGAAGTCGTTTTCGAACTTGCCCCGCTTGAGCGTGATGTTGCTGTTCTTGACCATGCCCGGCATGGCGATTTTGTTGAAATCCTTGCTGTCGCTGTGCCGGTACTCGATTTTTTCGCGCTCCATCACCAGTCCGGTGACTTCCGTGAAACTGAGTTTCGCACCTCCCCAGTCAACCTGAAAATGAAACCTTGGTATCGGATATTCTTGTGCCATGATCGTCTGTGGATTTATGGATTGATAAAACTGCTATCGATTTCTCCGGTCATCGGTTACGACTCGGCCATCTTGTGCGAGAAGCGCAGGATGATGAACTCGGCGGGCCTGACGGCGGCCATGCCGATTTCGATGATCATGCGTCCTTCGAGAATGTCGAGCGCTGTCATGGTTTTGCCGAGGCCGACGGCGACGTAAAACGCATGTTCCGGCTTGATGCCCTGCAATGCGCCCTGGCGCCAGAGGACGGTCAGGAAGTTCTCGATCATGGCCTGGATGCGAACCCAGGTGTTGGCGTCGTTGGGTTCGAAGACGAACTGTTCGGTCGCCTTTTTGACCGACTCTTCGACGAAGTTGAAGAAGCGCCGGACGTTGACGTAGCGCCATTCGTTGTCGTTGCCAGCCAGCGTGCGGGCACCCCACACCAGTACGCCCTTGCCGGTGAAGCTACGGATGATGTTGATCGATTTGCCGGCGTTGGCATCGACGTTGTAGTCGGCCTGCTGCTCCTGCGAAATTTTTGCGGCAGGGCTGATGACCGAGTTCAGGCTGACGTTGGCCGGAGCTTTCCAGACGCCGCGATCCGAATCCACGGCTGCATAGATACCGGCAATCGCGCCCGACGGCGGAAGCTGGTTGAGCGATTCGATCGCCTTGCTGACGAGGTTTTTGTAGGTGCCGAATGCTCCGAGCAGGGCATCGTTGAACTTTTTCTCGTACTCCGCCGCGGAATTCTGCGCGAAGCGGAAGAGCGCGATGATGGAGCTGGCAGCCTGCACGGCGGCGTTTTTGGCCACGTCGGCCTGTTGTTTTTCGGTGATGCCCGAAACCTTGTACTTCGCGGTGACTGCCGAATCCGATTCGGCAAGAAATGCGTTTGAATCGGCGTAGCCCAACAGTGCGATGGCCTTGACAAGGTCGGTGGTGCCGACTGCCGGGTCGTCAGAGAAAAGGCTGATCGTAGCGTTGGCCAAGAGGTAGTTGTAGTGCGCGGCAAGCACGTCGAACACCGAGCTTTTCAGCTTGGAGCTGCCGAGGTACTGCGTGATGTCCTTTTTCAGGATGAAGTCTTTCGTTTCCGGAACCGACGGGTCGGGTGAGGCGGTGACGAAGGTCGGAAGGCCATCAATCATGTCGCTTACGTCGGCCACGATGTCGGCAAGCAGGTCGTAGATGCCTTGCAACGGCGTTTCCAGACCAGCCAGCGTGGTGGCCGCGGAAGAATTGTAGGCGTCTGTCAGTTCTTTCAGTTTGTCTGACCAGCTCTTGCCTTCACCGGCGATGGCGGTTTCAGCGTCTTTAAGCTCATCGACAGCCTCCTGCGCTTCGGTAGCATCTGAAAGCATTTGCAAAATCGCGGTGTCGCTGGTAAGGCTTGCAGCTTCGATGACGTCGCCAGCCGTGTCGCCGCGCTTGAGCGTGAGGTCGCGGAAATAGAAGTAGCGGGGAAGGCTGGTGTTGATCCACGGCCCGTAAGCTGCACCGTACTTGAGGTTATTGATACCGATGTTGTCGCGCAGCAGCTGCACGTCGTCGCCGAAGTCATCCGATTTGACCGTGTCGCATACCGTCACCCTGTCCTGAAGCTTGTTGCACTGCGAGAGCGCGGCAACCTGCACGTCATGCAGTCCGTTGCCCGACAGGTTCACGGCGTCGGGGAAGAGCAGAATGGTCGGTTCGTCCTCGCTCTCGACCGCTTCGAGGCCGTCAAGGAAGTCCTGTTTGTCGAGGCTGTCGTCATAACTGCCGATCGAGACGATGTAGCAGTTGCCTCCGCCGTTGGCGTAGAACATCCTTAAGCTGTCGTACAGCAGACGTCCGCCGGTAGAGGATTGTCCGCATCCGACATAGTTGTTGTCAGCGTCGAGATAGACTTCGATCTCCTGCGAAGGTCCCTCGCCGAACAGCTCGACGTACTCGGCAATAGATTCGATCTTCGTCGGCTTGTTCGTGATCGATTCGCCTTTGTCCAGCGCTTTTTCGGTGTAGCCGATAAAGGCTGGAATCGCCGTCTCCACGGGTGCAATCGAAGGTGGGAACTTCGGGATTTCTTCGATATAGACGCCGGGGGTCTTATACGTTGTTGCCATGGTTTATCCCGTTTAGGTTGAGGTTACGTCAGATAAATATCTCGGAAACAAGTCTGGAAACCGCTTGCTGCTCATTCAAGTCAGCCTTGACCATGCCGGACGAAGGTTTTTTCCCGTTCGTTCCGGTGGCATTGCCGTGAAAGGTCAGGGGAAGCGGTTCAGATGAAAAGGTTTCGCTGCTGTCTCGCTCGATCCATTTCCACCAGGTGTGGCGGTTTTTAAAGCGCAGGTGGAACACCGGGCACTTGGTCAGCGGTTTGCCGTCGTTGTCGATGAAGCTGAAATCGTTGTCGTCGTTGCGTTTCGCCGTGAGCCTGATGAGCGCAAACAGGTCGTCAGGCATATCGTCGTCGAGCAGGATGCCTTTTGCCGGAGCATCCGTTACGCCTTCTGGCGGTTCGATGTCCGGTACGTCACGCTGGTTGGCGAAAACCGGCATGGCGGATTTGTCGGCATCGAGCGTCTGCGAGGAGGGGGTGTTTCCGGTCTGGTCGGCTGTGAGCTGGCAGATTGCGCCGCTCTTTTCGAAAAGCGCTTCGACACCGTCACCGGCCTTAAGTACGCCAATTTCGCTGGAGAGAAAAAGCGTTTTGTTCGCGCCGCTTCCCCTTGAGGCTCCGGTGAGGTTTCTGAAAACCGGGACGTTCTCTTTGAAGCGGTAGCGGGTGCTTTTGTCGTCGGTGTAACATTCGTGGAGTTCCTGTGGCCGGAACGTCAGTGCCGTGTAGTTGAAAAAGTCCGAAGACGCAGGCGTCAGCATCCACTCCAGCACGGTCTCCGGAAGTATAACGGCCTCATCAGGCACGGCTACGAGGAAGCCCCGCTTTGTCTGGCACCATGTCGCCCCACAAGCCTTCAAGGTTTTTTTTGTTTTTTCAGTCGGCTTGATCTGAATCCATGCGGTGATGTCATAGTCGATGAGATGGTGCTCCTGCTCTTCGTCCGAAAGATTGTCGAACAGCGTCGCACCGTCGTCCAGCCAGTAGTGGTGGAGCAGCCAAACCTCCAGCAGCCGGGAGTATTTCTGTTTGCGGCGTTCGCTCATGGTTTGGGGCTCAGGATTTGTGGCTAAAATCGGTGACGATCTCCGTAATCAGGCCGCTTTCATGCTGCCGGGAGGCGAACTTCATGTCGAGCATGCGCATCCAGTAGATCACGAAAGGATACTGTTTGCCGCCAAGCGTACCCCAAAGGTGGTTTACCTCCTCCATCGATGGGGAGTAGAGGTCGAAAATCAGCTTGAACGATTCGAGCCGGTCGAGACTGTTGGCTGGAGCGTCGCCGGTGATCGAGCTTGGCTGGACGTTGTCCTGCGTGAAATAGTTTCTGAACTGGAAAAAGCGGATGACCCTTGAGAGTTGTAACAGGCCGCCGGTATAACTCTTATTCGGGGCGATGATGAGAATCTGAAAATTGAGGAACACGGGTGGATTTTCATACAGCGCTTTTAGTGCGCTTTCGTCCCGTACGTAGTTCGGCTGGTTTTTGAGAGTTTTTTCTTCCCGGATGTTGATGACCGAAAAGATGACCGAATCCCGTGAAAGAGCTGATCCGGAGGAGTCGAACCCATCGGAGGGATTGCCCAGGACCGCGTTGCCTGATCCCGTCCCATATATCTCATCGAGATGCGCATTCAGTTCGTTGACCACGATGGACAGGCCGTGTGAAATCATGGGGAGCTCTCTGCATTTGTTTTTTCTGCGATTCTTTTCGTGTTTCGGTTTTTCTGGAACCTCTCACGACGTTCTGAATGCTTTTTTTGTTGTATTGGCAGGCATGGTCAGGTTTCATGCGCTGTATGCTCGATGTCCGGCAGTGATGGCGAATATGATGGAAAAACGATGTTCGCGTTTCGGGGTTACCGGACAGCAATGCCAGTCAGCTATACTCTAAAGAACATCGTTTGATTCAAAACCATCGCACGATACAGCCCAGCACACGGATAACGATAAATGCTGGATTTCGCTGTGGTTGAGTGGCTGTATCTACCAATAGAAAAAGCTACCATTATCACTGCTTGTGTCAAAATGGAAAAAACGGACGTGAGTTCGGCTCTCTATGTGAAATACAGGTTGAACGGTTGAGTTTGCTCAAAAAACTTTATGAATATGTATATGTGCGGAAGATTTTTTTGCTGCTTCGGGCAATGGCGCGATTTGTGTCGGCAGGAAGAACTATTCCGTAACATCGCCGGGGTGGAAAGCACCATGCTCGTCAAGCTTCGGATAGGGTTTGCCCTGTTCGCGCAACACAGCGCTCAGGCGAGGGTAGGCGTATTCGAATAACAGACGCTCGAACTCTGCGTCGCTGAAGTGCCGTGAGTCGTACAAGCTGGCCGTCTTGCGCTGCCGTTGTGCTTCGAACAGAATGAGGGCAGCGGCGACCGATACATTCAGTGACTCGACCATGCCGAACATGGGAATATAGACGAAGTGGTTGGCGAGGTCGATCGACTCCTGCGACGGGCCGGTCAGCTCTTCGCCCATGATGATGGCGGTTGGGCGGGTGTAGTCTATCGTGCGGAAATCGACCGCGTCGGGTCTGTAGGTGGCGACGAGAATCTGCATCCCTTCATCGCGGATTTTCCCGACGACCGGCGTGACCGAATCGCTCAGGCCGACCTTGACCCAGCGGCTCGCGCCGGCTGCGGTGCGCTGCTTGGTTCTGATCGAGGAGCGGCGGGAGATGGCGTGCACCCGGTGGATGCCGACCGCGTCGCAACTCCGGATGATGGCCGCCAGGTTGTGTGGCTTGTTGACGTTGTCCATGACGAGCGTCAGGTCGGTTTGCCGCTTTTCGAGAAGCTGGCAAATTTTCTGGAACCGTTCGGGGGCAATCAAGGGCGTTGGGTTTCGTTAAAAATGAAGCCTTCCAAACAAGAAAGCCTTTTTTCGTAAAATCTTCAATCAGATCAGGGGAGCGGGTTTCCCGAAGTGGCCGGTGATGCTATATTATGAACGTTTTGGCCGTGCTCAATAGTGCTTTTTTTCCGGCAGGGGATTCGAGAACCATTGAGCGTTTCCGGAGGTTAAAAATCATAAAGCCTGTATGAGTTATCGCTAACGCAGGCAGTACGAACATTATTGCCTATATGCGTCTGCATCAGAAAAAACATTCTCATCTTGAGAAGTTGCTGTCGACAGCCAAGACGGTTCAGCTCGACAACTTCTCGAAGGTGCTGATTCTCAGCGATCTGCATATGGGCAATGGTGGCCGCCGCGATGAGTTCCGGCGAAACTCAAGGCTCGTACGCCTGATGCTGCGTGACTACTATCTGCCGGGCAAGTACAGTCTCGCGCTCAACGGGGATGTCGAGGAGTTGTTCAAGTTTTCGGCGGAGAGCATCGCAGGGCAGTGGTCGGAGATGTACGACTTGTTTTTGCAGTTTCGGAAGAACGGTTTTTTGTGGAAGACCTACGGCAACCACGACGCCGATCTCGAACTCGAGAAAAACTACCTGCTCAAGCCCTACTTGCAGGAGGCTATCAAATTTACCTATGGCGACGAGACGTTGCTGCTCTTTCACGGTCATCAGGCCTCGATTCTGCTCTGGGAAACCTACCCGCTCGTGAGCCGCGCCATCGTGCTGTTCCTGCGCTACATTGCCAAGCCGATCGGCATTCGCAATTTCTCGACGGCCTACAACAGCCGCCGTCGATTTGCCATCGAAAAGTCGATCTACGACTTTTCAAACCAGGCAAAGATCGTCTCGATTATCGGCCACACCCATCGCCCGCTGTTCGAGTCGCTCTCGAAGGTCGATCATCTTAACTACCGCATCGAGGAGCTGTGCCGCCTTTACTCCTCGTCTGCCCCGGAGGAGCGGGGTGGAATTCAGGATCAGATCGATGAATTAAAAGCCGAACTTGACGCCTGTTTTTCGCAGGGCAAGAGGATTGGCCTGCGTAGCGGGCGCTACAACAATATCGTCATTCCGAGCGTGTTCAACTCCGGCTGCGCCATCGGTAAGCGCGGCGTGACCGCCATCGAGATCGACGGCGACCGGATCCGCCTCGTGTACTGGTTCAAGGGGAAGCCCGGCAGGCGTTTCGTTAGCGACCGCAACCACGTGCCGGAACAGCTCGGCAAGACCGGATTTTCGCGCATCGTGCTGAACGAAGACCAGCTCGATTACGTCTTTTCTAGGATTCACCTGCTGGCGTAGGCGAAAGTTTGCTTGAAGTTTGCACTTCATCTCCGCGGATTGGATTACCTTTGCTGAGGCAAAAGCGGAGTTCTATTCATCCCATCCACGCAGCACACGATGCCCTTTTCCAACCTTGAACGACTGCTGCACATTTCTGAAACCATCGAGATCAGCTGCGATTCGCGCATCGTTATCTTCAGTGATCTGCACCTGGGAGACGGCGGGCGCAACGACGAGTTCCTGCACAACGGCCTGCTGTTCGAGACGCTCCTGCGCAAGCGCTATCTCCCGGGTGGGTTCAGCCTTGTGCTGAACGGCGACATCGAGGAGCTGTTCAAGTTCGACCTCGACCGCATCGAGGCGGCGTGGGGCGAGCTGTGGGAACTGTTCCTGCTGTTCGGGTGCAACGGATTTGTCCGCAAGCTCTATGGGAATCACGATCACGCGCTGCTCGACCACGCCGACTACCGGCTTGCCGATGTGCTGGCCGAGTCGCTCTGTTTGCGTTACGAAGGTCAGCGTCTGCTGCTGTTCCACGGCCACCAGGCCTCGCCCTACCTGAATGAACCAAGCTCGCTGTTCAGCCGCTCGCTCTTTTACTTCCTCCGCTACTTCGCCCGACCGTTCGGTTTCCGCAACTACTCGGTTTCGTACAGCAATCGTAAACGCTTCGCCATCGAGCGATCGGTCTATGAGTTTTCCAACCGCTCGAAGGTGATTTCAATTATCGGCCATACCCATCGCCCGCTGTTCGAATCGATGTCTAAGCTTGATTATCTGAACTACCGCATCGAGGAGTTGTGCCGCAGCTATGCCGAAGCGGATGCCATCCGTCAGCAAACCATCGAGGCCGAGATCGGCGAGGTGCGCCGCGAGCTCGAATCGTGCTACCGAAACGGTAACGGCAAGAGCCTGAGAAGCGGCCGGTACGGCACCATCGCCATCCCGAGCATTTTCAACTCCGGATGCTGCATCGGCAAACGAGGTGTGACTTCCCTCGAAATCGATGAGGGAGTGATACGGTTGGTTTACTGGACGAGGACGGGGCTGAATGGCCCGTATCCCGGTGACCGCCTCAACAAAGCCGAAGAGCTTGACGGCACCGGCATCTACCGTGTCGTGCTCAATGAAGAGCGGCTCGACTACGTGTTTTCGAGAATTCGGCTGCTGGCGTGAAGGTGGGGATTCAGTTGGATCGGACTGATCTAATGAAGAAAGTCATCAACGGTTAATTCTCTCCCGCAGTTCGTTCCACAAGCTCTGGTAAGCCTTTGCAGCTGGCGCGCTCGGGTGCACGGCGTTGAGGGGAGCGCGGAAGTTGCCCATTTTTTCGACGTCCGAGCTGTAGGGGATGGCCTGGCTCAGCATGACCGAGTCGTCGACGTACTCTTCGACGATCTGGCGGTGCATGGTTTTGCGTTTCTCCTCCATCGAGAAGAAGCCGACGATTTTGCCGGTGTCAAGCCCGCTCTGCCGGAAAAAGTCGAGGAGCTGATTGAAGGTGCGGATCGAGAGGGTGGTGGGAATGATTGGCACAAGAATTAGATCCGAGGCACGGAACACGCTTTCCGACAACAGTGTGAGATTTGGCGGGCAGTCGAAGAAGAGGTACTTGTACTCCTCTTCGAGCCCTTCAAGATTTTTGGCAAGCCGCTTTTTTGGGTTCTTCGCTTCCGAGAGCTCGATGTCGAGGTTCCGGTACGACATGTCCGAAGGCAAGAGGTCGAGGTGGTCGAAATCGGTTGCCTTGATGTTCCGGATAATCTTCTGGTTGCCTTTCAGGAACTTCTCGCTGTTGTACTTTTTCGAGGCTTTAATCCTGAAATAAAAAGAGCTTGCGCCTTGCGGATCGAGGTCGCAGATGAGCGATGGCGTCGATGGGGAAGCGGCAAGAAACGAGAGGTTGACGGCGGCGGCTGTTTTGCCGACTCCACCTTTGATGCTGTACAAGGCGACGGTTTTCATCTTCAGGCAAGTCCGTTCAGGAGTTCGTCGAACAGTTTTCCGGTCTCTTCGTTGTCGAAACCGGAAAATATTTCATGGAAATATTCTCTGACTTTTTCCCTTTCTCTGTAGAGCGTGGTGAGTAATCCACCAATAGCTGCAGCCTCTTCGACACCGCCCCTTCCAGCCGGAATTTTATCAAGGCGACTTTGGAGAAAGGTCATCTGCACCGACATATCCACGAAGGTGCCGAGGTTGTCTTGCAAAGCTTTCATCTGCTTGAGCACCCTTGAGGCGGCTTTCGGCGGAAAGAGCGACGAGAAGAATTCGAGCAGATAGCGCAGCTTTTTGCAGTCGATACGCAGCTCGTGAAGTTCGGGGTCGCTGGTCTCCTGCCCGGTTCTGCGGCCATGCACAAGCACCTTTTTTAGCGCTTTTTTGATCGCTTTTGCCGCTACCTGTGCAGTCGGTTGAGCCGCAAGAGGAGCGAGCGCTTCATCCGAAAGCTCTTCTGAGTCGATGAACGCTTTCCACGAACTCATGAAGTCGAGATATTCCCTGCTGACAAGGTAACGAGAGAATTGCTTGTGATGCAAGCGTTTGGCCGATTCAATGTCGCTGAAAAACGGATTGAGCGCTGGCCGGAGCGATGGCGGCAAGAGCTCGGTGTACTCGCTGCGCCGCAGCAGATAGACGTCGCTGTCGCGCAGCTCGTTGGTGCGCTTGCCCAGCTCGCGCAGTCCGGCCAGTGCCCAGGCAGTCTTTTCCGGCTCGAACGCACCGTTCAACAGCTTGATGATCGAGCGGCTTCGCCGGACGGCGACCCGGTAGTCGTGCAAAAATTCCGAGTCGATGTCTTTGCGGATGCCCTCCTCGTTGATCTCCATGATCGAGGTAGTGAAGCGCAGCAGTCGCCTGATGTTTTCGTAAATCGGCGCTTTGGGATCGAGTTGCAGGTGCAGCTTTGCGGAGTAGCCCTGTCCGAACGGTGCGGCGGCTTCCATGATGGTCATGAAGCGCTCCTTGAAGCTGACGATGCGGTAGGCGTCGACCGGTTCTGGAAGCGCCAGCAGCATCTGCGACAGCTCTTTGTGGTAGCCCTTCAGCGGCGTGATCGAGTAGTGGTGCGGAAAAACAGTATCGCTGGTTTTATCGACCGGATGGATCGATTCGTATTCAAGCTTGGCGACGGTTTTGTCATTCTTGTCCAGCAGTCGCCACGAAGAGATGAAGTGGTCAATTTTGCAGCGGCTGATGAAGGCTCGCAGGTCACTGCATTTCAGAAGCAATTTCCGTGTTTTGCCCTCCGGCAGGGAGGATGCGAAAAATGAGGCAGGCGAATGGGAAAAGGGGGCGTCGTCCAGAATCTGTTCACTTTCGAGTTCGATGACGAGCAGCTTCGCCTTCCGGCGCACGACGGCCAGGCCCTTGCGAAATGCCTCCTCTTCAAACGTGTCATAAAAAATCTGGCGCTCCCGGCGCGTGGAGATTTTGTTGATCTTCCAGCCCTCGGGCAGGTTACGGCCGACGGTTTGATCCAGCGGATCGTCTCCGCTGACTCTGAAGTAGAGGCTTTCGGGAGCGGTAGTCATATCAGATTGCAGTGTTGACCGGTGAAGAAGAGGGGCTTAGTCCGGAGCGTTCATGAGTACCTGAATCATTGCAGCAGCAACGGGTCGAACCGTCCTGAAGCAGCCTGATGCACCGGTTGCCGGTATTTTGCCGCACCGTGTCGCACGAGACGGACGAAGTTCCCGAGCAGTCGAGTGCGCCAGCCACTTTTTTGGGGAGGCGTTTCAGGTTCGTGAGCCGGTTGCCGGAGCAGTTGAAATTACCGGAGACTTCGAGCGGGCCGTGGTCAAGAGTTTCGAGCAGGTTGTCTGCACAGGAGAAGTGCCCATTTACAATTTCCGGCGAGCCGTCGAGCGTGAAAAGCATGTTCGAGGAGCAGTCGAAATCGAAGTGAACGTCGTCAGGAGCTCCCTGAAGGGTGCGCAGGCGGTTGTTTGAGCAGTTGAATGAACCGGTGATAAGCGGTGCACCGTAAAGCGAAACAAGATTGTTGCCGGAGCAATCGAATAGTCCTTTCACCTTTTTTGGCGCTCCGGTGAGCACGATGAGGCGGTTGCGCGAGCAGTCGAACGAACCCTTTACTTTCGACGGGGCTCCTTTCAGGCAGTTCAGCAGATTGTGAGAGCAGTTGAAGTCGCCTTTGACCTTGCGCGGAGCGCCTTCGAGCGAGGCGAGCTTGTTTCCGGAACAGTTAAAGTTGCCGGTAACGTGCGGAGCGTCTTCGAGCGAAGTCAGTTTATTGCCGGAGCAGTTGAACGAGCCTTCCACGATTTCCGGGCAACCTTCGAGCGAGGTCAGTCCCATGTTCGAGCAGTCAATATCGGTGGTGCCGTCGAGCGTGCCCATGACATCCCTGAATGTGCGTTTCATTTCCGATCGATGTTGATTCGATGCCGTAATAGGGCGCAGCTCGCGCGGAGCGATGACGGGGCCGACATACGCGAGGGGTAAGACACCGTTTTCCTGGAGTCCTGCGTTTTGTCCGGCAATCGATGATTGAAAAGAGTTTTCAGACATTTTCGATCGTTAAGGTATTCTGAAACGAACAGTTATCCGTAATCGTCACATCGAGTTCACACAACGTTGACCGCTTCGTTGCAGTTGCTCAATCGGACGGGTAATGTTTTCCTTTCGCATTGTCATTCTGAGTCCGACGGAGTTGGGCGAAGAATCCAGAAAAGTTGCGTAACGCCATCTTGGTTATCGACTTTCGAGATTTTTTCGGAGAAACTGGATTCTTCACTTCGCATTGCTTCGTTCAGAATGACAATCGAGGAGTGACTTGAACTATCTTCAAGTGAACGCTTTATGCCCCTCAATTCATCGTCAATCCGCGCTTGATCCCCGTCGATTTTTTTTTCTGCTGGCCGCGTTTCATGAAGCGATCCTGGCTGTTGACCTTCGGCGCTTCGTTGACGAGCGGTTCGCAGGTGCCGTCGGGGCGGATGCGCCACGCTTTCATGTTGTCCGAGAGCATCAGATCGAGGTCGGCTTTGACCCGCTCGACCAGCGCCGGATCGAAGATCGGGAAGAGGGTCTCGACGCGGTCGTCGAGGTTGCGCGGCATGATGTCGGCGCTGCCGAGGTACACCTCCGGCTTGTCGCCGTTGGCGAAGTAGTAGGCGCGGCTGTGCTCGAGGTAGCGCCCGATGATACTGATGACCCGTATGTTTTCGCTGACGCCCTGCACGCCCGGTTTGAGGCAGCAGATGCCTCGGACTACCAGGTCAATCTTGACTCCAGCGCACGATGCCTTGTAGAGCGCGCGGATGGTGGCTGCATCGACCAGCGAGTTCATCTTCATGATCACATGCCCGCTGCCGCTTTTCCTTGCCCACTCGATTTCGCGCTCGATCATCTCGATGATCCGTTTCCGCGTGCTGATTGGCGACACCAGCAGATTGTGGTAGCCGGTGTGGCGGAAGTAGCCGGTGAGCGCGTTGAACAGTTCGGCCACTTCACCCGCCAGCGCCTCGTCGTCGGCGAAGAAGCTGTAGTCGGTGTAGAGCTTGCCTGTCGAGGGGTTGTAGTTGCCCGTGCCGAGGTGCAGGTATCGCCGCAGCCCCTCTGGTTCGCGGCGCACGATCATGGTGAGCTTGGAGTGGGTCTTCAGGCCGGGCAGGCCGTAAATGACGTGCGCGCCGACCTCTTCGAGTGCCTTGGCCCAGACGATGTTGTTCTCCTCATCGAAGCGCGCCTTCAGCTCCACCAGCACCGCCACCTGCTTGCCAAGCTCGGCGGCCTTCATCAGTGCTTTGACGATGGGGGAGTTGCTGCCGACGCGGTAGAGCGTCTGCTTGATGGAGAGCACGTCCGGGTCGCTGGCCGCGTGGTCGATGAAGTCTACCACCGGCTGGAACGAGTCGTAGGGGTGGTAGAGCAGAATATCGCGCTCGCGAATGACGCTGAACAGATCGGAGATTCGCTTTTCCTCGAAGGGGTTGAAGGGGATGAACGGCTCGTCCTTCAGGTTCGGACGGTCGATCTTCAGCAGTTCGATCAGGCAGCTCAGGCCGAGCGTACCGTCGATTTCATAGACGTTGCGCTCATCGACTTCGAGGTTGTTGACGAGCAGTTGACGGATGAACGCGGGCATCTTCGGGCTGAGGTCGAGCCGCACCACGTCGCCGTAGCGGCGCGAGCGCACCCCCTTTTCGATGGTCTGCAACAGGTCGCCCGCCTCGTCTTCCTCGATCTCGATGTCCGCGTCGCGGATGATCCGGAACTGGTGCGAGCGGATGATTTTCATCTTCGGGAAGAGCCGGTCGAGGTTGTTCTGAATCAGATCCTCCATCCAGAGGAGGCGGATTGTCGAGTCGTTCGATTCGATGCCCTCGATGTCGTTGAGCTTGAGCAGGCGGGGCAGGATGTTCGGCACCTTGACGCGGGCGAACTTGATGTTGCCGTGCTCGCAATCCTCCAGCTCGATGGCCAGGTTCAGCGACAGGTTCGACATGAACGGGAACGGGTGGCCGGTGTCGAACGCCAGAGGGGTGAGCACCGGGTAGATCTCCTTGAGAAAGTAAGCGGTCAGCGTGTCGCGCTCACTCTGGGGCAACTCTTTGAACGAGACGAAGGTGATGCCTTCGGACTCCATTGCCGGAATGAGGTCGTTGTACAGGCAGGCTTCGCGCTGTTCGAACTGCTTGAGCACCGCTGCGCGAATCTGTTCGAGCTGCTCTTGGGGCGTGTAGCCATCGACGGTTTTTTTTCGGATGCCCGCCTCGACCTGCTTCTCGATGCCCGCCACGCGGATCATGAAAAACTCGTCGAGATTGGAGCTGAAAATCGAGATGAACTTGACCCGTTCCAGCAGCGGATGCAGGCCGGGGCGCGTGGCCTCTTCGAGCACGCGCTGGTTGAAGAGCAGCCAGCTCAGCTCGCGGTTGATGTAGAGCGACGGGTCGGTGAAATCGCCGAGAGGCCCGTTGCCATTCAGCTCCGCCGGAATCGGCGTCACAGCGTTCAGAAGGTTGTCGGAACTGGTTTCGCTCATGGTTCGGGCAGGGATGTCGGTCAGCAGAGTGTCCGGCTTCAGCAGAGAGCCGTGGCCGGTCATGATGGAACCGCTCGCAGTCAGTCGAAGCAAATGGTTCCGTTTTTGTACTAATTTTTAAACGTAGGCAATAGTTTCATCCCGAAATGTTACGCGAATGTTAAATCGCTTGCCCGTATGGAGTTGCTGTCTTCAGCGCGAAAGCAGCGGGATGATCTCCTCCGGTGTCGAAACCAGCTTTCGTGCTCCCGTGGCGATCAGGTCTTCGGCGGGGCGGTAGCCCCAGGTGACGCCGAGGGGGTACATGCCTGCGGCGACGGCGGTTTGCATATCGACGCCGCTGTCGCCGACGTAAAGTATCGATGCGGGGGGCATGCCGAGCTGGTCGGCAATCATCAGGGCGCCCTGCGGATCGGGCTTGGCAGGGATGGTTTCGCGGAAGCCCATGACGATGTCGAAGCTCCAGGGCGCGAGCAGCTCGTCGGCGCACTGGCGGGTGAAGCGGTCGGGCTTGTTGGAGAGAATCGCCTTTTTCAGGCTGAGCCGGTCGATGGCGTTCAGGAGCGTGTCCATCCCGTCATACGGTCGCGACCGCTCGTTCCAGTGTTCGGCGTAACAAGCCTGCATCTCCTTCAATAATGGCTCGGTGATCGCCTCGTCGTGCGCCTTTTCCGGCAGCGCCTGCCGGACCAGTTTGCGCATTCCGAAGCCCACCATCTGGCGGCAGATGTCGAGCGAGTGAGTCGGGTAGCCGTGTTGGTCGAGCACCGAGTTGAGGCAGAACGAGATGTCTTCGATGGTGTCGAGCAGGGTGCCGTCCATGTCGAACACGACGGCGGAAAATGGCATGGTATCTGATTGCATCGTTCGTTAAGCCTTTGGTTTGAGAGCGGTGACGAGGAAAATCGGGTAGGCTTTCTGCTCGCCTGCGCGGTTCTTTTTTTCGATGAGGTGCGCCGTGATGAAGGCGACGTTGGTGAATCCCGCCGATTCGAGCATGGCTTGCAGCGCGCTGCGCTCGAAGCCGTGGTGCACCTGCCCGGACGGGTCGTCGTGGAAAAAGCCATCTTCGGCGTCGAGGTCGGCGATGGAGAGCGTGCCGCCGGGCGACATGTGGCCGATCAGTTCGTGCAGGAAACTCGCGGGGTCGGGAATGTGGTGCAGCGTCATGCTGCTGAAGACGAAGTCGAAATCGCCTGCAAGTTCCGTAGCCTTTTCGGGACGGCTGAAGTCGAGATGCAGCGGCTCGATGTTGACGATGTTTCCGGCAGCGATCTTTTCTCCGAGCATCCGGATCATTTCACTCGAGCTGTCCACGGCGGTCAGCCGGGCGCAGTGGGGCGCGATGCGGGTGGTCACGAGGCCTGTGCCGCAGCCGAATTCGAGCGCGTTCTGCGGCTTGCTGATTGGCAGGTGGGCAATGATGGCGCGGGCCACCGCATCGGCCAGCGCCGCGCGGCGAGCGTTGTCGTCCCACTCGGCGGCCTTGTCGTCGAAGCGTTGGGTATCGGTCCAGTTCTTATCGGTCATCGGTTGTTCGGTTCGTTTTCAGAAAAGCGCCAAACATAACGGCTGCGACCAATATACAGTTCATCCCCGAAGCGTGAAAGGCGTGCCCGATAATCATTTCTTCCAGTCATTTCTCTGTTTTGGATACGATGTTTCACAATCGTTTCCAGCACTCAACGGAGCCCCAACAATCGCCGGTTATCTTAATTTTCAAAATAAATAAAGTGTCTGGCGGATGCGGGAAAAGTGGCTACCGGCCTGTTCTCTCCGCCCCACATTCTCATGAGTTTTATAACAGTCCCTTGAGCTTCTTATGAACCGATTGCTCGAACTGTTTCGCATACCGCTTCCGCATCTGACGGCGGGCAAGGCCTTGCTGCTCAGGATGCTCATGTTTCCCAACCTGTTCCTTATCAGGGTCGAAGGTGCTTTGCATCTCGAAGCGGTTGGCAGCAAACCCTGCATCTTTGCGTTCAATCATAACAATGCGTTCGAGTCGCTGTTTGTCCCGGTGCTGCTCTTTTACCTGCGCGGCGGGCGGACGGTGAGCTTCGTGATTGACTGGATGTTCGGACGGTTGCCGGTGGTCGGCTGGCTGATGAAGCTGATCGATCCGGTCTATGTGCATCACAAACGCTCGACCATGCCATTTCTCGAACGCAAACGCCAGCGGGCGGCTTCGTCATCGAGCCGCGGGGAGTGCATCGAACGGCTCGTTTCGGGTAAGAGCATCGGCATTTTTCCCGAGGGTACTCGCAACCCCGATCCCTTCACATTGCTGAAAGCCAAGCCAGGTATCGGCTACATCGCGCTCGAATCGGGCGTGCCGGTTATGCCTGTCGGTATCGAGTTCATCACGAAACGCCATTGCGAGCGCGTGCCCTCCGTTGGGCGCATCGTGGTGCGCTTCGGGCGGCCGATGGAGTTCAATCGAGAGCTTGCCGACTATCGTTCGCTGCCCGCAGAAGGTCAGCGGAGCCGTAAAAGCGAGCTTGCACGGGAGGTGGCCGAACAGGTTATGCTCTCCATTTCAGTACTGTGCGGCAAGGTGTATCTGCACGGCAGCCAGAAATCTGAATCAATCAAAACCGACAATCAAACCATGGAGGCTTTATGTCCCTCATAACCGTTTCTAAGGTGCTTTCGTCGCGCGACCGACTCGATGCGCTCTCGGTGATCGAGGAGGTGTTCGTCCGGGAAAAGCAGTGGATGCAGGAGATCGAGGAGCAGATCCCGCACGATTTGGATAACAATCGTGAATTTTCGTGGTTTCTGGCCAGGGTAAATGGCAAGCCCGCCGGCATCATGCGCCTGCAATACGACCCATCGCTGGAGCTGCCTGAATCGTGCCAAGCGAGTTTTGAGCCGGGTATCGACATGGAAACCCTCAAAGCGGCAGGGCAGTATGTCGAAATCGGACGTTTCATGATTCGCCCACAGTTTCGCCATCAGTACCGCGTTGCCCTGCGACTCATGCGGGCTGCCACTGCCGAGGTGGTCGAGCGCGGTTACACGCACTTCATCACCGACGTGTTCAAGGGCGAGGAGCATTCGCCTCTGAACTTCCACACGCGAGTGCTGGGCTTCGAGGTGATCGGTAGCCACCTGTTCGGCGAACTCAATTGCAGCTCGACGCGCATCATTCTCACGCTCGATATTCTCAAACTCTACAACCGGATCAAGGACAGCCGTAGCCGGTTGTATCAGGAGCTTGCAGAAGGATTGCGAGGAAAAGTTGAGGCGGCGTATGCCAAACGGCGCGGCTTCAGACCACAGGTTTGAACGAGAGTTGAAAAAAAATCAGGGTTTTGGCGTTTCCCGGTCTCGCTTTTGAACCGGATAAAGGGGCGATCACCTGTATTTCATCTATACAAAAACTGTTGTTGACAATCTCTTTTCACTTCCTTAACAGTTCCTCAATAATTAATGGCGTAGATTAGTGGCTGTAAAAGGAGGGGCAAGGAGGGTGTGTACTCCTCCGTGTTCAATCAGTTTTTCTCACAGCACAAAACAGCACAACACACAAAAACCTCATTATGAAAAAAACTCTCTTTTTTGTAGCGCTCGCAACCGTTATGGGTTTCAACAACGCTCAGGCGGTTGATTGGGACTGGAAAGGTGATGTTCGTTATCGTTACCAGTCTCAGATTCAGGAGGATGCGGATCATAGCCGCGATCGTCATCGTCTCCGTGTCCGTTTTGGTATGAATGCCTGGATCAACGAAGAGCTGTCCGCCGGTCTGCGTCTTGCTACCGGTAACGAGGATGATCCTATTTCTCGCAACCAGACTCTCACGCACCATTTTGGTGGGAAGAATATCATGCTTGATGAGGCTTACATCAACTACCATCCGATGATGTTCTGTGGCGATGTGAACCTGCTTCTCGGTAAGCGTGCTACCAAGAGCACTCTCTTTGTTGAGGATGATCTGCTCTGGGACGGCGACTTGACCCTGGAAGGTATCACTCTCCAGTACGGCAAAGACATCAAAGGCAAGCAGAAGAGCGGTTTCGGTGCGATTGCCGGCTGGTACTCGATCAATGAAAGCAAATCCGAGAATGATCCTTACTTTGTTTCGCTCCAGGGCGCTTACAAGGGTTCTGCAAGTGATCTCAAATACGATCTCGGTGTCGGTTACCATGATTTCGTGCATTACTATACCGATTACGACATGAACATCGTCGAGTTTTTCGGCAGCATCGGTGGTAAGGTTTCCGGTACTCCATGGAAGCTCTATGGCATGTATGCCTTCAATACCGCTTCACAAGACGATAACATCTTCATTGATGACAGTGAGCGTGATGCCTATATGGTTGGTGTGAAACTTGGCAAGGCCAAAAAGCCGGGGCAGGTCGAAGGTTCTGCCGAGTATGTTCACATCGAATCTGATGCTGTTGCTGCTGAATTCACCGATTCGGATCGTAACGGTGGTGGCACCAACTGCGAGGGCTTCAAGCTCAACGCGAAATATCAGTTGGTCCAGAACATGACGCTCGGTGTGACCTACTTCAACTTCAACGATATCACCGGCCCTGATAAGGATTTGACCAATCACCTTCTTCAGGCTGACGTTGTCGTCAAATTCTGATATCGCTTAACTGCTGTTCTTTTTGTGTGTAATGTTCTTTCCGTTGGGTGAGTGTGTGGTGCTCATCCGGATTGCTGCAAAGGCCGCCCGGGTATGGCCGGGCGACCTTTTTCGGAGATCGGCAGCAGGATTATTCTGTGAATGTATTTTAAACAAGCCAATCATCTAATCAGGAACAAATCACTATGAGTCTGTTCAAGAAAATCGTTTTTGGCGCCGCTGTTATGGGCTTCATGGGTGCCGGTAACGCTTCTGCCGCTGGCAAGATCACCCTCGATGGTTCGACCACCGTTGGCCCGATCGCCAAGGCGTTTGCTGCTTACTACACCAAGATGACCGGTGTTGAGGTGACCGTCAGCGAGTCCGGTTCCGGTAACGGTGCCAAGAGCCTCATCAACGGCACCTGCGACATCGCCAACATGTCTCGCGCGATGAAGGATAACGAAGTCGCTGCCGCCAAGTCCAAAGGTGTCAATCCGGTCGAGCATGTTGTTGCTCTCGACGGTATTTCCGTTATCGTTCATCCCGGTAACAGGGTTGCCAATCTCAGCAGAAAGGCGATCCGTGACATCTACTCCGGCAAAATCAAAAACTGGAGCAAAGTCGGTGGTCCGAACGCTTCGATCGTTATGATCCAGCGCGAGTCGAACAGCGGTACCCAGGACTCTTTCAAGCATCTCGTGATGGGCAAGGGTATGCCGATCTCGAAGCGTGCTGAAACCCAGGCCAGCAACGGTGCCGTCAAGAGCCGCGTTGCTTCGACTCCTTCGGCTATCGGTTTCGTTGGGCTCGGTTATGTTGACTCTTCGGTCAAAGCGGTGGCCGTCGATGGTGTCAAGCCGACCGTCGAGACCGTTAAGGATGGTTCCTACCCGGTCGCCCGTCCGCTCTTCATGTACACTAACGGCCAGCCGACCGGTGACGTGAAGCAGTTCATCAACCTGAACAAGACCGCTGATGGCAAGAAGATGATCAGCGAGATCGGTTTCGTGAACAAGTACTGATTCGGTTGATTCGTACGGTACCGTTTCTCTCTCATCGAAAGCCTGCCCTGACCGGCAGGCTTTCGGTTTTTTTGTTATGTCCGATTCATCCGGAGTTCCGTAGGGGCGGTTCGCGAGCCGCCCCTACAAAGCCAGGAAGAGCGATTTGCCGAACATTTTCCTCCGCCCAGTCACGCGCACCGAGGGCATCATCCTTCTGCCATTCACGTGCCAAACCGGGGCGTTTGTAAAGCGGTGGCCATTCGTTAATTTCCGCACAATAAAGAACCCCGCCGCAAGCAGCGGGGTATTGAAGATCTCTCCATGTCAGAACAGAGATAATTGATAATTACTGTATATTTTCTGATATTCACTCCCCTGCTCTTTCACATATTTGCTTATTACTTCCTCATTACCATGTTTGCTCACCGTGCTTGCATAATAGCCATCCGTCCACAGTTCACCACCCCAAAGTTGTTTTTTCACCTGCGGACAACGTCGAAACACTTCTC
>DRSQ01000150.1 GCA_011372505.1 Chlorobaculum parvum
CAATTTTCGTCACACTGTATATCGGAACTGACTGAATCAGAAAATGCACATGATCTTTATCACTGCCAATTTCAAGAAAATTCATCTGATAACGCTTTTCTATATCTAAGCATACCGCTTTCAGCTCCCCGTCAACCTCACCATCAAATATGACTTTTCTGTATTTTGCTGGAAACACCATATGGTACATCAGCACGGTAACATTATGACTCTTATGAAGATACTCGCTCATCAATCGCTATTTTACGCCGCAAGCGGCGGGGTATTTACCCTCAGGGAATAAAGTCAGCTGGGTTTCAACCCCGCGGACATTCAAAACTCTTGCATTCCCATTGCCCTGGTTTTCAAACCGGGGATACCGAACTGAACAAATTTTCATGGGCTTCAACCCAATTTCCCTTTCTGTCGATTACAGCCAACCGGCATTCACCGCATAAACATCCCGGCAATAAAAAGCAGTCCCGCGCCTCCGGCCATGAACAGAGCCGATGCCGCATACATAAGCCGTATGGCGCGGGTAATCGTGCCCGCATCCATCGCGCTGTTGCGAAGGCCGAGCGTCGGCACGGTTTTAGTCACCCCACCGTAACAGCGCTCCCCGCCGAGCGTGACTCCGAGCGCTCCGGCGAAGGCCGCCTCGGGATAGCCCGCGTTGGGACTTTCGTGCAGCCGCGCACCCGCCCTGACCGAGCGGAACACGCTCGCCGGATCGAGCCGTAAAATAAATGCCGCTGCTGCAACTGCCAAAACCGTCAGGCGCGACGGCAGGTAATTGAGCAGATCGTCGAATCGAGCTGAGGCCCAGCCGAACTCCCGGTAGCGCTCGTTGCGGTAGCCGAACATCGAGTCGAGCGTGTTGGAGGCCTTGTAGAGCCACGCGCCGGGCGGGCCGAAGAGCAAGCCGTAGAAGAGTGGTGCGGTCACGCCATCCGAGCTGCTCTCGGCCACGCTCTCCACGGCGGCCCGCGCCACCCCCTCCTCGTCAAGTGAGTCGGTGTCGCGCCCGACCATCATCGCCACCTTCCGGCGAGCCAGCGCCAGATCGCCCGCACGAAGCGCATCCCGCACCGCCGCCGCGTGGTCATAGAGATCACGAGGGGCGATGGAAAAATAAAAGAGTAGCACCGAAACCACGATACCCGCCACCGGATGCAGAAGAAACGCCACCACCATCAGCGCCAGCACCGTCACAACCGTGCTCGTGATGACCATCGCCGCAGTGAGCGCTCCGGCAAGACGCAACGACAGAAAGGTCATGGAACGAAACAGCGCCTCGGTGCCGGAAGCAAGTTTTCCGAGCAAGCGAACAGGATGGGGAAACCACTGCGGATCACCAAGCAGAAGGTCGAGCAGAAAGGCCAGCGGCAAAAGGAGAAAGGTCATCGCACCGCCTCCCGGACGGCAGATTTTGTGCTCTCCGATGCTGCGGCGAAGTCGTTCAGCGCCGCAATGAGACGCCGATTTTCCTCGCGCGTGCGGATACAGAAGCGAAAAAAGGTCGCCGGAATCGACTCGAAATTGGTACAGTCACGCACCAGAATCCCGCGCTCGGCGAGGTAACCAAGAAGGTGGTCAAGCTTGATTCCGTCAGCAACGGATGCAAAAAAGAAGTTGGCCGAACCGCCGTAGAGTATGATCGCCGGGTTAGCGGACAAGCCTTCGGAAAGCTGATGACGCCCCTGGGTGACGATTGCGCGCACCCGCCCCTCGAACTCGCCGCAGTCGAGCAGTAGACCAGCCGCATGTTCGGCGATGGCGTTGACCGTCCACGGCTCCTTGTATCCGAACAGCCGCCGGATCATCGAGGGATGACCAATCACCGCGCCGAGACGCAGCCCTGCGATAGCGTAGAACTTGGTGAGCGAATGAACCACGGCGATATTCCGGAACGCTTTGATCTCCGACATCAGCGTGTTCGACGGAAACTCCTCCGTGAACTGGATGAACGCTTCATCGATAATGAAATACTTGTCGGGGAAACGGCAGGCCAGCGCCTGAATCAGCTCCTTTGGAATCAGCATACCGGTCGGATTGTTCGGGCTGCCTGCGATCAGCGCATCACACCCTTCGAGCGCCGAGGCCACGGTGTCGATATCGGGAAACGCGAAGTCCGTGGCGGCCTCCAGCGGCAGCGGCACAACCTCTGCTCCGGCAAAACGGCAAGCCCGTCCGTAATCGAAAAAGCTGGGTTGTGGGACCAGCACACGCTTCAGACCGAGCGCTCTCGGAATCAGGTATAGCCCTTCGATTGCGCCATTCGTAGCCAGCACGCATTGGCGTTCGAGATCGAACCGAGCCACGTAGAAATCACGCACTCCGTGCCCGTCCATCGAGGGATAGGGCGCAAGCGGAACGGAGGTGGAGAACAGCTCCTGCAACGGCGGCTCGATCGGCGCAAGGTTAACGCTGAAATCAAGCGAGATAGCACTCGCGAGCCTGTCACCCGAGCGGTCGCCGTGGCGGTGCGCAAGCAGATGATCGTGGTTCATGATTTGTTCTCCTCCCTGACCGAAAGACCGGCGATAGCAAACAGCTTCTCAAGATCGAGATTTTCCGAGAAATGCGAAGCAAGCAGCTCGAACGGATCGGCGGCGAATGCTCCCACTGGCGGTTCGTAACCGCTGTCCAGCAAGCACAGGAACCAGGTACGAACTTCCGGACGGTCGAAAAAGCCGTGGAAGTAGCTGCCCATCACGCGCCCGTCAGCGCTCCGTACGCCGTCGAACTCTTCCGATGCGACGCCATTGCGCTCCGTCACGGCGATGAGCGGCGACGCGCCCGGCTCGATTTCCGTCCGGCCCATGTGAATCTCGTAGCCGCTGACCGCGCATGAAGTTCCGGCAAGCGTGCCGAGGCTGTTGCAAAGCACCTTCTCCCGTTCGAGCACCGTCGTAATGGGCAAGAGACCAAGCCCCGCACTCTCGCCCGGAGCGCCCTCGACACCGTGCGGGTCGGCGATGGAGCCGCCGAGCATCTGGTAACCTCCGCAGAGTCCGACGATGATGCCGCCCCGCTTTCGGAACTTCTCGATCTCATCGCGCCAGCCCATCGTTTCGAGCCAGTCGAGGTCGCCACGCACGTTCTTCGAGCCGGGCAGGATCAACGCCTTGTAGCTATCGAGCGACTTCGGACGGTGGAGGTAGTGCAGCTCGACCGAGGGATCGCGCTCCAGCGGCGCGAGGTCGGTGAAGTTGGAGATGTGCGGAAAATAGATCGCCGCGATGCCGATTTTGCCTGCTGCCAGCTCGTGCTTCGGATCGACCACGGACGACAATGGCACGGCGTCCTCGGCGTCGATGGCGAGCGCCTTGACCCACGGCAGCACGCCGAGCACCGGCACGCCGGTCATCGATTCGAGCATCCGGACACCTTCGTCGAAGAGCGACTTGTCGCCCCGGAATCGATTGATGATGACCCCCTTCACCAGCTCGCGATCCTCCGGTGGAATCACCGCCAGCGTACCCGCCACCTGCGCAAAGACGCCACCGCGGTCGATGTCGGCCACGAGAATCACTGCCGCCCCTGTACGCCGGGCGGTCTTGAAGTTCACGAAATCGCGCTTGTAGAGATTCATCTCGGCGCACGAGCCCGCCCCCTCGATCACCAGCAATTCGTGCTTCGCCGCCAGCCGGTCGAGGCTCTCGAAGGCCGCCTCGGCCCAGCGCCGCGTGTCGCCGAAATATTCGCGCGCGCTCTTGTCGGCGCACACCTTGCCTTGCAGTACGACCTGCGCGCCGGTGTCGGTGTTGGGCTTGAGCAGCACCGGATTCATGTCGGCATGGGGCGTCACCCGCGCGGCAATCGCCTGCACGATCTGTGCCCGGCCCATCTCGAAGCCGTCCGGCGTCACGCCCGAATTGTTCGACATGTTCTGCGCCTTGTAAGGCGCAACGTCGATGCCCGCGTTGCTGAAAATGCGGCACAGCGCGGTGGCCACGATGCTCTTGCCTACGTCCGAGGCAGTGCCGAGTATGGCGATGTTGGTCATGGGCGGCTCCTTCACCACTGCTCCTGATGAACGAGATCGTCGAGCGCCAGGCGCGGCAGCCATCCGGCCTGCTCCAGCTCTGGCGTTTCATGGAAAAAGCTGACATAGCCAAGGCAGAGCCACGCCACCGGCACGATATGCTCCGGAATGCCGAGCGCCTCGCGAACGCGGTCGTGGTGGATGATGCTCACCCAGCCGACGCCGAGATTTTCCGCACGCGCGGCGAGCCACAGATTCTGCACGGCGCAGACCGAGCTGTACAGATCCATCTCCGGATTGGCCGTACGACCGATCACCACCTCGCCGCTGCGGCTGCGGTCGCAGGTGACGCAGATGCCAAGCGGCGCGTCGAGAATACCTTCGAGCTTGAACGAACAGTACTGCTCGCGCCGCTCCCCCTCGAACATTCCGGCGGCTTCGGCGTGCGCCTGCTCGAAGCCCTCCTTGATCTGCTTGCGAACGGCGAGGTCGCGCACAACAACGAAGTCCCACGGCTGCATGAAGCCAACGCTCGGCGCGTGGTGCGCCGCATCGAGCACCCGGCGGAGCACATCCTCCGGCACCGGGTCGGGCAGGTACTGGCCGCGAACGTCACGGCGGTTGTAGATAACTTTATAGAGCGCCTCGCGCTCGTCGGTAGTGATAGTCATTTCATCCTCCCATGCTGTTTACCGAATTGTCGCTGCAACTCCCCGATGCCCGCAAGGAGCCTCGGCGATGCAGAGGCAAAATTAGCCCCGTTCAACTGAACAGCCCTGTGGTTGCCCGCACCGATCACCACGGGGCAGGAGTGGACGTCGTTCTTGAGAATAAAGAACCCCGCCGCAAGCAGCGGGGTATTGAAGATCTCTCCATGTCAGAACAGAGATAATTGATAATTACTGTATATTTTCTGATATTCACTCCCCTGCTCTTTCACATATTTGCTTATTACTTCCTCATTACCATGTTTGCTCACCGTGCTTGCATAATAGCCATCCGTCCACAGTTCACCACCCCAAAGTTGTTTTTTCACCTGCGGACAACGTCGAAACACTTCTCGCGCTGAAATACTCTTTATTATCGTCACAATTTTCGTCACACTGTATATCG
>DRSQ01000151.1 GCA_011372505.1 Chlorobaculum parvum
ATCTGGAAAACGGCTACTCAGGCATCGTTGAAACCGGATTCAACGGGCTCGTGGAGAATGAAGGCCTCGCCTTTTACGAGCACAAGGGTTTGTGGCAGGACATCGGTACGTTGCCGAACTTTTACCGCGCGAACCTTGACGATAATTTGCGTATCCTTCAACTTGCGGCGGAAATGAAACAGCAGATCGGCTTTTTTCCCCATCGGATCTCGCCTGAAGCCTCGATCAGCCCGGATGCAACGGTCACCAATTCGGTGATCGGCGCGCACTGCTCCATCGCGAAGGATGCGGTCGTGGAGCACTCCGTGCTGCTACCTGGTACGATGATCGACCCGGATGAAATCGTCAGAAATTCGATCGCCGCGCCACTGGACGTGCGCATTCCGCTCTGAACCTCTCATCTCAACAAACGGCATGGTCATCAACGGTCTCGACATCCTGCTCGGCAATCCCGACCTGCTGGCGGGCAGAAACATCGGCCTGATCGCCAACCAGACCTCAGTATCGGTGCAGCTTGGGTATTCGTGGACGCTGCTGCGACGCGCCGGTGTCGAACTCACCCGAATCTTTTCTCCCGAACACGGCCTGTTCGCCGTCGAGCAAGAT
This sequence comes from Chlorobaculum parvum, assembly GCA_011372505.1. Lineage (GTDB taxonomy): Bacteria > Bacteroidota > Chlorobiia > Chlorobiales > Chlorobiaceae > Chlorobaculum > Chlorobaculum parvum_B. The sequence goes on from DRSQ01000151.1 coordinate 607, forward strand.
CAGATTGCCGTTGGTCGTGAACCCGAAACCGGCTGTGAAATCGTCAGTCTGTACGGCCACAGCGAGCAATCGCTCGCCCCGGCCCGCGAACTACTCGAAGGGCTCGAACTGGTACTGTTCGACATTCAGGATGTCGGCTCACGCTACTACACCTACGTCAACACGCTGGCGCTCTTCATGGAGGCCGCCGCTGGACTCGACATCGAAATTATGGTGCTCGACCGCCCGAACCCTCTCGGCGGCGAGCTGATCGAGGGGCCGCTGCTCAACCCGGCGTTCCACTCGTTCGTCGGCGTGATGCCGGTGCCGGTGCGACACGGCCTGACCGCCGGAGAGATCTCCCACTTCTACCGCGACTACAAAAAGCTCGACATCAACCTGAGCGTGATTTCGATGCAGGGCTGGTCGCGCCGGATGCTCTTTCCGGAAACCGGACTGCCGTGGGTGCCTCCGTCACCGAACATGCCGACGTTCGAGGTTGCCGAGGTCTATCCCGGCATGTGCCTGTTCGAAGGCCTCAATGTTTCGGAGGGACGCGGTACGACCACGCCGTTCCTCTTGAGCGGCGCGCCGTTCGTCGATCCGGAAGCGCTTGCCGCCCATCTCGCCTCGATGCCGCTGGAGGGCGTTATCTTCCGCCCGACATGGTTCAAGCCGACCTTCCACAAGTATACTGGCGAAGCGATTGGCGGCATCTATCTGCACGTGACCGACCACGAGCGATTCCGCCCCTTTGCCATGGGCGTAGCCATGACCTGCGCGATCCGCGAGCTGTACGGCGACCGTATCTCTTTTTTGGATGGCGTGTATGAATTCAGGGATGATATTCCCGCATTCGATCTGCTAGCCGGAAGCAATGAAATCCGTTTGATGATTCTCGACGGAAAGCCCACCGAAACCATCATCGGTTCCTGGCAGCATAACGAAGCTTCGTTTGCCGCCATCAAACCAAATTATCACCTGTACGACTCTTAACCAACTGCCTGCCGAACCTTACCTCCGTCAGGGTGGCAGCACGTAACCCGCAGATATCGATGCAACCGATCGATTACGCCATCATCATCAGCTTCCTTGCGGCCAGCACCCTTTTCGGCCTCTGGCAGGGTCGCAGCAACAAGCAGACCAGCGACTACTTTCTCGGCGGCCACAAGCTGCCGTGGTTCGCCGTCATGCTCTCCGTGGTGGCTACCGAAACCTCGGTGCTCACCTTTGTGAGCGTTCCGGGGCTGGCCTATCGGGGCGACTGGACCTTCCTGCAACTCTCGTTCGGCTACATCGTCGGCCGGATTCTGGTCAGCTTCATTCTGCTGCCCGCCTATTTCAAACATGGCGTCACCTCGATTTACGAAGTCATCGGCATGAGATTCGGCCCCGGAATTCAGAAAACCGCTTCGGGCATTTTCCTCATCACCCGCATTCTCGGCGACGGCATACGCTTCCTCGCCACCGGGGTCATCGTGCAGGTGGTAACCGGCTGGGCGCTCTGGCTGTGCGTACTCATCATCGGCCTGGTCACGCTGATCTACACCATCTCCGGCGGCCTGAAAACCGTCGTGTGGCTCGACAGCTTCCAGTTTGGCCTCTACCTTGCCGGTGGCTTTATTGCAATCGGCTACGTCCTCACGCACATCGGGATGCCGCTTCCGGAGGTTTTCAGCTCGCTGTACG
>DRSQ01000152.1 GCA_011372505.1 Chlorobaculum parvum
AAAATGCACATGATCTTTATCACTGCCAATTTCAAGAAAATTCATCTGATAACGCTTTTCTATATCTAAGCATACCGCTTTCAGCTCCCCGTCAACCTCACCATCAAATATGACTTTTCTGTATTTTGCTGGAAACACCATATGGTACATCAGCACGGTAACATTATGACTCTTATGAAGATACTCGCTCATCAATCGCTATTTTACGCCGCAAGCGGCGGGGTATTTACCCTCAGGGAATAAAGGATGATGAGTTCTCTGGAGCGAACTTGCAATTACGAAGCTCGCAGAGAAATGAGCAATTCAGCATACTCCCGGAACGCGCCACGCCCCCCAAAAGCGGTACAGCGGTAGTGAACGCTTGGTTCCACCAGATGCATTCCGTCACCGGGACAGGCCACCAGGCCGGATGGTGCGATAGCGTTCATGATTCCGAGGTCGTTGACATCATCGCCGATATAGGCGATTTCGGAAACATCGACGCCGGTCTCACGGAGCACATCCTGCAGACGAGACTGCTTGTCCTTGACACCGAGATAGAGGTACTTGATGTGGAGCTTCTCGGCCCGTTTGACCAGGCTCGGAGAGACCTCGCCCGTCATGATGCCGGTGTCAATGCCATGAGCACGAAGACGCTCAACGCCCATGCCGTCACGAATGGAAAAGCGCTTGAACTCCTCGCCGCGCTCCGAGTAATAGACCCCGTTATCGGTAAAAACCCCATCGTTGTCCGAAAGAACCAGTTTGATGCGCGAAGCCCTCGATTTCAGTTCCTGCGGGGAGAGTTCTATCATAAAATCTGCGCTCTTTTCCGAAATAAAAACAGTTGAACAAAAATGAACCGCAAATATATCACTTTTCCGTCGAGGATGCCATGCAAAAGCAGCTCCACTCCGAATTCTCAACACCTACCAACAACTTATCAACATTCCATCAACAAACCCTGAAAGGCAAGCCCAGCAAAGTTCTGCGGACAGATTACATCATCATCATCAAAATCAACATTTGAGTAAAAAATCCGTCAAACCTTTACATAAAAGTCACTTATCTCACCTAAAAGAAAAGATTCTCAGACGAGCACTTACTTAACGACACGGGAGCGCCTTTAAGTGGTGAGGCTATCTATACTGGCTTTTCAACATTATATAGCCGCCTGTAGACTTTGTTTTGCCAAGGCACCCAAAACAGCGAGAAGCTTGAAGTGCAAAGCAAAAACAGGCAAGTGGAAGGACATCGATACCGGATAAGACAATCAAAAAGGCGACATGAAACTATGCAATTCATGCCGCCCTGATAATGCTGTTTTTCGGTATGACTGAAACGCTCAGCCGAAGGTCTCGTTGTAGCGTTCAACCGATTCGACAACGATCCGCTTTGCGGTTTCGGCGTCCTGGAAATCTTCGACCAGAACGGTCTTGTTCTCGAGCGCTTTGTACTCTTCGAAGAAGTGCTGAAGCTCCATCTTGAAGTGCTTGCCAAGATCGCTGATGTCTTTGATACCGCTGACGCTCATGTCGCCCTCAGCCACGGCAATGATCTTGTCATCGCCCTCGCCGTAATCGATCATGCGCATCACACCGATCACCCTGGCACTCACCATGCACATCGGTACGATGGAGCACTGCGAAATAACAACAATGTCGAGAGGGTCGTGGTCTTCACCGAGGGTCTTGGGGATGAAACCGTAGTTTTCAGGATAGAGTACGGAGGAGAACAGTACGCGGTCGAGCTTCAGCATGCCGGTCTTCTTGTCGAGTTCGTACTTGGTCTTGCTGTCTTTGGAAATCTCGATAATCGCATTGACAAGATTCGGACACTCTTCACCAATATCAACGTGATGCCACGGGTTAAAATTCATAGTCGCCTGTCCTTGGTTATATCTGGATGGTGTAAATGAAAACGTTCCTTAAGATAGAATTTTTTTTCAAACCTTCCAGAAAAAAGGCGTCAATCCACCATCACTCCCGCTGGTCGAAGTACTTCTTCGTCTCGCTCGCGATCACCGGGCTGAGCAACAGCAGCGAGACCAGGTTTGGCACGGCCATCAGGCCGTTGGCGATGTCGGCAAAGGTCCAGACCGCTTGCAGCGAGGCGACCGAGCCGACCATCACCGCTGCAACCCAGGCCCAGCGGTAGGGCTTGATCGCCCGCTTGCCCGCGAGGTATTCGAGCGCTTTCTCGCCATAGTACGACCAGCCGAGAATGGTCGAAAAAACGAAAGTCAACAGCCCGAACGAGAGCACCAGCGGACCGACGTGGGGAATATCTGCAAAGGCCGCGTTAGTCAGCTCCGCGCCCGCAATGCCGCTCGTCCAGGCCCCCGAATTCACGATGACGATGCCGGTCACGGCGCAGACGACGACTGTATCCCAGAAGGTGCCGGTCGAGGAGATCAGCGCCTGGCGTACCGGATTGGCGGTCTTGGCCGCCGCCGCCACGATGGGCGCGCTGCCGAGGCCCGATTCGTTGGAGAACAACCCGCGCGAAATGCCGTACCGCACCGCCTCGCGCGCCACAACGCCGGAAAAACCACCAACCGCCGCCTGCCCCGAAAAGGCCGAACTGAAAATGAGGCTGATCGTATCGCCAATCGAGTGGTGGCCAAGGAAAAGAAGGACGATGCAGCCGAGCAGGTAGAGCGCCGCCATGAACGGCACGAGATACTCGCACACGCGGGCGATGGATTTGATGCCGCCGATAATCACCACGCCGGTGAACACGGTCAGCACCACGCCGGTCAGCCATGGCGACACCTGATACTTCGCCTCCAGCAGCTTGGCAATCGAGTTGGACTGCACCATGTTGCCGATACCGAACGACGCCACGACGGTGAACATCGCGAACAGCACGCCGAACCACTTCATATTCAGCCCCTTTTCGAGCACATACATCGGGCCGCCTGCCACCGAGCCATCCTCGCCGATCACGCGATACTTCACCGACAGTAGCGCCTCGCCATACTTTGTCGCAATGCCGAACACACCCGTCAGCCACATCCACAGCACCGCTCCCGGCCCGCCAAGCGCCACCGCGGTCGAAACACCGACGATGTTACCCGTGCCGATCGTCGCCGCCAGCGAAGTCACCAGCGCCCCGAAATGGCTGATCTCCCCCTCCCCCTCGCTCGTCCGCGTAAACGAAATCCGGATCGCCTCCGGCAGATGCTTCTGGATGATGCCCAGCCTGAACGTCAAAAAAAGATGCGTCCCGAACAACGCCACCAGGAGCGGAATGCCCCAAACAACATCAGCGATTTGCGAAAGAAGGGTTTCAAATGAGTGCATGGGAGTAGGTTAGATTGAAATGGGATGAACAGCTTTTGAGATTGTCAGGAAAAAATACGGAAATTCCTGAAGCATCAGAACCGTGCAAATCGAAAGGCGGAAATCTCAAGTTGGAATGCATTGATGATCTGCATCGATGAATTCCAAAATCTCCGCTATTTGCTCACTTGTGCGGAGTAAGTCGGAGCAAGCGACCGCCCTTTTTATCCTCCAGAACCCATATCGCGCCGTCCAGCCCTTGCTCAACTTCTCGTATTCGTTTTCCCATGGCAAAACGTTCGATCTCTTTTGCCTGATCGCCTTCGATCCTGATCCGTATCAACGCTCTTGATCTGAGCCCTCCGATAAAGGCGTTGCCCTGCCACTCTGGAAACATGGAGCCGTCGTATATGATCAGCCCCGAGGGTGCGACGGTTGGAACCCAGTAGATATCGGGCGCATGAAATTCCGGACGCATATCATGATCGGGAATCGGTAAGCCGCTGTAGTGATCACCCCACGATACCAAAGGCCACCCGTAATTATCACCAGCTACAATCAGGTTGAATTCGTCACCGTGCCTGGGGCCCATTTCGTGTGTCCACAATTGGCCATGTTTGTCGAATGCAATCCCGAGAAGATTTCGATGCCCTAGAGTCTAAAAGGTTTTTGCAAGCTTACCTTTATCCTGAAACGGATTGTCCGGCGGCACCGATCCGTCCGCGTTCAGCCTGATCACCTTGCCGAGATTTTGCGTCCAGCTCTGCGCAGGCTGCTGTTTTTGACGATCACCGGAAGTGATAAACAGATGCCTATCCGGGCTAAATGCCAAGCGGTGAGAGTAATGGCCGCCGCCTGATACTTTGGGCTCCTGCCGCCAGATGACTTCGAGGTCTTCCAGTTCCGGCCTCTTCGATGAGGAACGAAATCGGACACGAGCAACAACAGCGCCCCTGTTACCCGATGCATCCTCTTCGACGTACGACAGGTATATCCAGCCGTTTTCCTTGAATTGAGGATGGAGAATGACATCACCCAACCCGCCCTGGCCGCCGTAAGCCACCACAGGCACGCCCTGAACCGGAACCTTCGAACGATCAGCCAGTTTGACAAGAAGCAACGTTCCGGATTTTTCCGTTACCAGAAGATTCCCGTCCGGCAGAAAGGTCATTGCCCAGGGTTCATTAAACACTCCGAAACTCTCTGACTTGAGCCATGAACCCGCACTCCCTTCAATTGTGTTACTGACTGGCTCCGCATGATTATTGCAGGAAAACAGAAGCAAGAAAAGGAGCAGGTAACTTTTTAAGGAAAACAGTCGCATAACTTTCTCAGATTTTTATCAGCAGCGGAATGCTTTAAACAACATCGGCGATTTGCGAGAGAAGAACGTTAAATGATTTCTTAGAATAGAGTTAAGATAAATATGCAGGACGATCTTGAGCACCGATATCCAGTTCGGCATCTTCTTAAATCGTCAACAAAAAGTACGGAAATTCTGAAAGGTGTGGAACTGTCGGCTTGACTGTGGTGCCGAGGACATGTATATTGCAGCAATATACAAAGCATCATGAATCTTTTTACGGGCATAACCGGGTTCCAATGGGATGAGGGTAATCTCGCCAAAAATCCGGAAAAACATGGCATATCGAACTCCGAGTCGGAATCGATCTTCTTCAACCAGCCGTTGATCGTTGCTGAAGATCCGAAACATTCGGAGATCGAATCCCGATGGTACGCGCTGGGTAAAACAAACGAAGGCAGAAGCCTTTTTATAGTTTTCACCGTCAGAGGTGACCAAATCAGAATTATCTCGTCGCGAGACATGAACAGAAAGGAGAGAAGCACGTATGAAAAAGCAGAAAAAACCCGTTCCTGAATTCGGCAGTGAGCAGGAAGAACGCGAGTTCTGGGCTACCCATGATTCGTCGGAATACATCGACTGGCAAAAAGCGAAGCCTGCCATCTTCCCTGACCTGAAACCAACGATGAAAACCATTTCACTTCGTTTGCCGGAAACGCTGCTCAATCGCATCAAGACACTTGCCAACGAACGTGATGTTCCGTATCAGTCACTCATGAAAATGTACCTCAGAGAACGCATCGATAGCGAATACGGGCTGGAACGGAACAAACAACAGAAAGCGAACTCCTGAAGATCAGAAGATTGGCATGATTAACATTTATTCATTGATTATAACTTGTATCGGTCTTGTATTTTCAATTGGATGGCATTTTGCCAATCTTGGCAGTAAATCTTGGCAAGAAAACTGGGAATATCAGATTGAAATGTTAGAGGATAGCTTTATTGGACCGCTATACAAAACAACACTATCACAAAATAAAGAATACAAAAGTTTCTCCGTAACGAAAATCAACCAATTCATTAGCCGTTTCACAATTACAATATGGATTGTACTAATATTGTACAGCCTTACCAATCTACTCACTCAGACTATAAAAAAACATCTCACACAATCTCATATAGATATAATATTGACAAATCAAACCCTATAGAATCATATATCGACTTAACCATAAATACCCAACAAACACATCAAAAGACATTAGGGCATCTCTAAAAAGTCTTATGATGTCGCTGAATTGGTGAAAATTGCAGTATATAAGCGCTACTGCTGATGTATTTTCGCGGTTTTTCACACGATTTTGAGAGAAGTATTTGATTTTTTAGAGACGCCCATTATTCTGGATTTTCGTATTCATTATAGTTGCAACTACATTTTTTTTCATATGCCTACTAATTCACTCAAGAACTACCGAAAACAACTATAAACATATCATTGCCGAGAAACGAAAAACACTAATTCTGCCACCAGAAAGGTTAGGTCAAATAAAATAATTTCATATTTTCCGCCCACATCGTACAGAACCGGACTTGACACATCAGACAGAGAGACCAAAAGCATGAAGTTAGCAAAGGAGATCGCGCGGCGGCGGACGTTCGCCATCATCAGCCACCCGGATGCGGGTAAAACCACCCTCACCGAAAAGCTGCTGCTGTTCGGCGGCGCGATCCATACGGCAGGTGCGGTCAAGAGCAACAAGATTCGCAAGTCGGCGACCAGCGACTTCATGGAGATCGAAAAGCAGCGCGGCATCTCGGTGGCGACCTCGGTGATGGGCTTCGAGTACAAGGGCAACCGCATCAACATTCTCGACACGCCGGGCCATAAGGACTTCGCTGAAGACACCTACCGCACGCTGACGGCGGTCGATAGCGTCATTCTCGTCGTTGACAGCATGAAGGGCGTCGAGGAGCAGACCGAGCGGCTGATGGGGGTGTGCCGGATGCGCCAAACGCCAGTGATTATTTTCATCAACAAGCTCGACCGTGAGGGGCGCGACCCCTTCGAGCTGCTCGACGAGCTGGAAAAGAAACTCGACATCCAGACCTGCCCGATGACCTGGCCGATCAGCCAGGGTCAGAACTTCAAAGGCGTCTATAACCTCTTCGACAAATCGCTGAACCTGTTCGAAGCAACCTCCACGAAAATCGGCCAGAAACTGACCGACATTGAGGGGATCACTGATCCGAAGCTCACCGGCTGGATCGGTTCAGGCAACGCAAACAAGCTGCGCGAAGATGTCGAACTGATCGAGGGAGTCTATGAACCGTTCGATCTGGAGCTGTACCGCGAAGGGATGCTCGCGCCGGTCTTTTTCGGCAGCGCGGTCAACAACTTTGGCGTGCACGAACTGCTCGACACCTTCATCGACGTTGCCCCCTGCCCGCACGAGCGCGAGGCGACCGAGCGCATGGTGAGCGCCTCGGAACCGGCGTTGAGCGGCTTCGTCTTCAAGATTCACGCCAACCTCGACCCGAACCACCGCGACCGCACGGCCTTCTTCAAAATCTGCTCCGGACGCTTCGAGCGCAACAAGTTCTACCAGCACTCGCGGCTCGGCAAGAAGCTGCGCTTCTCCAACCCGACGCAGTTCATGGCCAACGAAAAGAACGTCATCGACGAAGCGTGGGCGGGTGATGTGATCGGCCTGTACGACAACGGCTCGCTCAAGATCGGCGACACGCTCACCGAAGGCGAAAAGCTGCACTTCCGGGGCATTCCCAGCTTCTCACCGGAGATGTTCAAGGTGCTCGAAAACCGCGACCCGCTCAAGACCAAGCAACTCGAAAAGGGCATCCGCCAGCTCACCGACGAGGGCGTGGCACAGCTCTTCGTGCAGTACGGCACGCGCAAAATCGTCGGCACTGTCGGCGAACTCCAGTTCGACGTCATCCAGTTCCGACTCGAACACGAATACGGCGCGCAGTGCTCCTTCACGCCCCTGCGCTTCCACAAGGCCTTCTGGATCACCAGTGACAACCAAGAGCAGCTCGACGAATTCATGCGCCGCCGCGCCAACGTCATTGCGCTCGACAAGGAGGAGCATCCGGTCTTCTTCGCCGAAACCGAATGGATGCTCAAAATCGCCAAAGAGGATTTCCCGGAGATCGAGTTCCACTCGACTTCGGAGTTCAAAACCGAAGGCGAAGACGCCTGACGGGTGAGCGTAAAGGGTGGGCGTAAAACCCGCCCCTACAAAAAATCGCAAAATCACCCCACCTCTGTAGGGGCAGGCCTTACGCCTGCCCTGCTCCGAATCCCTTCGATGCCACGTTGAATTATTCACCCGCAAAAGTGTACGGCATACACCCACCTGTAACGGCAAACGATGACGGACAACCTGGTCACCAAATGCAGGGAACCATCGCGGTTGGCTAACGGTAGTAATTTATAATTGTTACTACCCACGAAAACAAACCATGACCACACGCACCTATTCGGTCAAAGGTATGCACTGCGCAAGCTGCGTGGCAATCATAACCAAAAAGCTTTCTGCGCTGGAAGCCATCGCAAAAGCCGATGTCAATCTGGCGACCGAAACGGCGCGCATCGAATTCACCGCAGAGCCTTTGGGCATCGAGGTGTTGAACAAGCTGCTCGGAAAATATGGCTTTTCGCTGGTCGAAGAGAGGTCTTCGAAAGTCGCCTCGCCGGAGCCCGCCACAGCTCGAACATCCTCCAGAAAGCAGGAAAAACTCGACGAATTACAACGGCAGAAGCGGCAGGTTCAAATCGCCCTTCCGCTTGCGCTGCTCTTTTTCGCCGTGATGATGTGGCACACCGCCACGGCGTTTATTCCGTCGATTCCCCGCTTCCCCATCGACATGCAGACCTGGCACTCCATCACGCTGCTTGTGGCGGCGTGGGTGGTGTTCCGGCTGGGCGAGCCGTTCCTGCGAGGCGTCACGAGCTTCGCGCGAACCGGCGCGGCGAGCATGGACACGCTCGTTGGCATGGGTGCGCTGGTCGCCTGGAGCTACAGCGCATTTTCGATCCTCTTCCCGAATTTGCGAGACAAGCTCGGCCTGCCGCACGAGAGCTTTGCCGATGCGGCTATCGTGGTGATCGGCTTCATCCTCTTCGGCAAATACCTCGAAGCGCGTTCGCGGCTGAAGACCGGCGAGGCGATTGAAAAGCTCATCGGCTTGCAGTCGAAATCGGCGATTGTCTATGACAACGGCGAGGAGATCGAAGTGCCGGTTGAAAAGGTGGTCAAGGGCACGATGCTCGTCGTCAAACCGGGGGGACGGATTCCGGTCGATGGCGTCATTTTTTCCGGCAGCTCGTCAATTGACGAGTCGATGATTACCGGCGAGCCGGTGCCGGTGGACAAGCGCGTTGGCGACACGGTGATCGGTGGCACCATCAACAAGCAGGGGTCGATCATCTTCACGACCACCAGCGTCGGCGCGGAGACGATGCTCTCCCGCATCATTTCGATGGTCGAGGATGCGCAGGGGTCGAAAGCGCCGGTGCAGAATCTGGCCGACAAGGTAGCTGCGGTCTTCGTACCGACGGTGCTTGCGCTCGCCGTTCTGGTCTTCATCCTCTGGCTCGGCGTCGGCACGCCCGCGCTCGGCTTCCGCGACGCACTGGCCTACGCCATCATGGCGATGGTCGGGATTCTGGTGATCGCCTGCCCGTGCGCGCTTGGCCTCGCCACGCCGACGGCGATCATCGTCGGCACCGGCCTCGGGGCGAAGCACGGCATCCTCGTCCGCAACGCCGAGAGTCTCCAGACTCTCAGCCGCGTCGATACGGTGGTGTTCGACAAAACCGGCACCATTACACGCGGCACTCCGTCGGTCACGTCCGTTGAGCCGTTCGGCGACACGACCACGCCCGACGAACTGCTCGCGCTGGCCGCGGGCATCGAAAAGCACTCGGAGCACCCGCTTGCGCAGGCCATCGTCGCCGCCGCGAAGAAGCGAAACGTCGAGCCGGTTTTGGTGACCGATTTCAAGGCGCTCGAAGGGGTCAGCGTCGATGCAAAGGTTGATAATAGCACGATACGGGTGTGCAAGCCTGACGGAAACGACAGCGCTCGCCCGGAGATTAGGCGGCTCCAAGAGGAGGGCAAGACGGTGGTGATTATCGAACAAGACGGCAAGGCACTCGGACTTGTTGCGCTCTCCGACACGCTGAAACCCGAGGCGAAGGAGACGGTCGCCGAGTTGAGGCGAATGGGCAAGCGCGTGGTGATGCTCACCGGCGACAACCGCCACGCCGCGGAGTTCATCGCCCGTCAGGCGGGCATCGACGAAGTCGTCGCTGAGGTGCTGCCCGGTGATAAAGCTGACGCCATCAAAAAGTTACAGTCGGAAGGACGCACGGTCGCCATGACCGGCGACGGCATCAATGACGCTCCGGCGCTGACGCAGGCTGACGTGGGGATCGCCCTGGCCACCGGCACCGACATCGCCATCGAATCGGCGGGCATTACACTGCTCGGCGGCGACATCGGCAAGGTTGCGCAAGCCATCACGCTTTCGCGGAAGACGATGCGCGTCATCCGCCAGAACCTCTTCTGGGCCTTCATCTACAACGTCATCGGCATCCCGCTCGCCGCCGGAGCGCTTTTCCCGCTCTACGGGATATTTTTGAACCCGGTCTTCTCCGGCATCGCCATGGCCGGAAGCAGTGTTTCAGTTGTGAGCAATTCGCTCCGGCTGAGGGCGGCAAAATTGTCATAAATCCAACAACCATGAACAAGCAGCTCATCGATCACTACCGCGAGTTTTTGAAAGACTCCATCCGGCAGAAAATCGATTTTTCGCAAACCGACCAGATCCGCCGTGTTCCGCCGCCACCGATTCAAAAGCCAATACCGGAAGGTGCAGAAACGATCCCCCTGCCACGAATCGACAAGGCAAAATCAGCCGGCAGCATCGAGCTCTGGTCGGCCATTGCGCAACGCGAAAGCTACCGGTTCTACTCCGAAGAACCACTGAACTTCGACGAGCTTTCAATGCTGCTCTGGGCAACACAAGGCGTCCGGCTGAAGCTCGACGCGGGGCACGCCTTGCGGACGGCGCCTTCGGCGGGCTGCCGACACGCTTTCGAAACCTACCTCTGCGTGCTGAATGTCGAAGGGCTTGAGCAGGGCATCTACCGCTACCTGCCGCTCGAACACGCGCTGCTCTTTTCGCACGCGTTGGAGCAGCTCGAAAGCCGGATCATCCACGCCACGCTCGGCCAGCGCTTCACCGGCGACGCGGCGGTCACCTTCGTCTGGACGGCGCTCCCCTACCGCATGGAGTGGCGCTACAGCCTAGCCGCGCACAAGGTAATCGCGCTCGACGCGGGCCACGTCTGCCAAAATCTGTACCTCGCCTGCGAAGCCATCGCCGCGGGAACCTGCGCCATCGCCGCATATCATCAGGATAGAATGGATAAATTAATCGACGTTGACGGCAAGGAAGAGTTCACGATATACCTCGCTCCGGTGGGCAAAAAGGCGTGAGATCAGTGCGGACGACCTGCGCGCCAGGAAGAGAAACGAGCGCGCAGTATCAGCACAATGAGCAGAATGGCTGACAGGACGGCAAGTGCACCACTCTCCTCTTGTGCTGCGGCGCTCACCCAGTGCTTCGGGTCGAAGCCAAACCAGCCGTAGAGGTGATTGACAAGGATGCCGAACAGGAGCGACATCACAACGATGACCACCAGATAGACCACCGTGCCCTTTTTGCCGAGCAATTTCGAGATCACCGGCAACGAGGCTGCATTGGTCGCCGGACCGGCAAGCAAGAACACGAGGGCCGCTCCGGGCGAAATGCCTTTGAGCGCAAGCGCTGCGACAATGGGCGTTGACGAGGTGGCGCAGACATACATCGGCACAGATATCGCCAGCACCATGGCCATAGCGACAATATCATTC
>DRSQ01000153.1 GCA_011372505.1 Chlorobaculum parvum
GATCCAGTTCAAGAATCAGGCTGACTGGCTTCAGGAACAACTCGATCAGTCGAAGGTCCAGACGATTTTCGCCTACGAATCGATGCCCGAAGTGATGCACATGACCAGGGTCGGCAACTACGTCGTCTCCGAAGACGGCAGCGGAATGCCCGACATCGTCAAGAAGGTCGCCAAAATGCTCGTCAAGGGCCGCGACGAGGATGCCCTCTACGGCTACATGAAGCTTCTGAAGATCATGCGCACCATGCTGCCGCTGATTCCGAAGAAGGCCAAGGATTTCAAGAACTGGATGCAGGTCTATACCTACTGGATGCATCCGACCGCCGAAAACCTCGCCTCGATGTTCAACTACATCATGTCCGAGTACTTCGACGTGAACGTGAAGGCCGCCAAGGTACAGGAGGTTCCGACGATGGGCTTCTACCACCCGGACGCGCCGGACTACATGAAAGATTTGCACCACTACGAAAAGTGGCTGTATAAAAAGAACAAAGCCTCCAAAGAGCAGAACAATATCGCCATGCTCTTCTTCCGCAAGCACCTCTTACAGGAAAAGGAGTACATCGACAACACCATCCGCGCCATCGAGGCCAAAGGCCTCAATCCGCTGCCGGTGTTCGTGATGGGCGTCGAGGGCCACGTCGCGGCACGCGAGTGGTTCACCCACACCAAAATCGACATGCTCATCAACATGATGGGCTTCGGCTTTGTCGGCGGACCTGCCGGCGCGACCACGCCGGGCGCTTCGGCTGCCGCGCGCGAGGAGATTCTCGGCAAACTCAATGCGCCGTACGTCGTCTCGCAGCCGCTCTTCATCCAGGACATCAACTCATGGAAAACGCAAGGCGTCGTGCCGTTGCAGTCGGCCATGACCTACGCCCTTCCGGAGATGGATGGCGCGGTATGCCCCGTCGTGCTCGGCGCGATCAAGGATGGTCGCCTGCACACCGTGCCCGACCGCCTCGACCGCCTTTCCACGCTTGCGAAAAAGTTCTCCGAACTGCGCCACACCCCGAACCACGACAAAAAGGTCGCCTTCGTGGTCTATGACTATCCACCGGGCATGGGACGCAAAGCCAGCGCTGCCCTGCTCGACGTACCGAAGAGCATCTACAAAATGTTGCAGCGCCTCCAAAGCGAGGGCTACAACGTCGGCGAGATGCCGGAATCTCCGGAAGCGCTGCTCGCCATGTTCGACAAAGCAACCGATTACGAAATCCAGGCTCACGAGCCGGACTGCTTCGCCATCGACCGCGCGACCTTCAACTCCATCACCACCGACCGCGAGCGTGAGCGCATCGAGGCTCGCTGGAGCGGCTTCCCCGGCGAAATCGCCCCGGTCGGCGTGGACAAAATGTTCCTCGGCGGCCTGACGCTCGGCAACGTTTTCATCGGCGTCCAGCCGCGCCTCGGCATCCAGGGCGACCCGATGCGCCTGCTCTTCGACAAGGAGAACACGCCGCACCACCAGTACATCGCCTTCTATCGCTGGATCAGCCGCGAGTTTGGCGCGCACGCCCTTGTGCACGTCGGCATGCACGGCACGGTCGAATGGATGCCCGGCCTTCAGCTCGGCGTCACCGGCGACTGCTGGCCCGACGCGCTGCTCGGCGAAGTCCCGCACTTCTACATCTATCCGGTCAACAACCCAAGCGAGGCGAACATCGCCAAGCGCCGCGGTTACGCAACCATGATTTCGCACAACATTCCGCCGCTCTCCCGCGCCGGTCTCTACAAAGAGCTGCCGACCTTCAAGGACATGCTCAACGACTACCGCGAGCGCGGCCTTGAAAAAATGGTCGATGTCGAAACCGAAACGGCCATTCTCGAAAAGGCTGAAAACCTCAACCTGACCGACGACTGCCCGAGGATCGAAGGCGAGCCGTTCAGCGAGTACATCAGCCGCCTCTACATCTACCTGCTCGAACTTGAAACCAAGCTTATCTCGAACGCCCTACACGTGTTCGGCGAAACTCCCGAGCTTGAAACGCAAGTCACCACAATCTCCGAGTATCTGAAGGTTCGCGGTAATGAACGTTCGCTCCCCTCGGTCATCATGCAGGCCATCGGTGAAAGCGAGACTTGGGGCGACTATGCAGCGCTGGCCACCAGAGCCCGCAAAGGCGACCAAAAGGCACTCAAGGTCAGGGAAAAGGTCGATGACATCACCAAGGATTTCATCGAGCAGACTATCTTCAGCAACTCGAATGCCGGGAACGTCTTCAGCGTCCTGACCGGCGGCGCAAGGGCCAACGAAGAGATGGCCGCCGCAATCAACTCCGCCTTGCAGGAAGGCGCGGCCCTCAAGCAGGGCCTTCAGGACAACAGCCATGAGATGCAAAGCTTCCTGCGCGCCCTGAACGGCGAGTACCTGCCCTCCGGCCCCGGCGGCGATCTAGTGCGCGACGGCGCTTCGGTGCTGCCGACTGGCCGCAACATGCACGCC
>DRSQ01000154.1 GCA_011372505.1 Chlorobaculum parvum
GCATGTAAGGTTGTACATTTCGATCATCCTTTCCGCAAAACCTTTACCAAACTCTCGGCATTGCTCGAATTCCGGTTCGTGAGGCTGGAATTTGATCCTGAGGTTCTGATCAAAAACCTTCAGTTTCAGGTTTGCCAAATTACCTTCGATGATATTGACGCCTTCACCGCTCCACCCATACGACCCGAATGCCGCCGCCAGTTTGCCACGATCTCGTAACGGATTAAGAACAGCAAAGATGCTGTAGATCTGATGAACGATATTCTGGTTGATGGTTGGGGAACCGATGATGATGCCCATCGAATGAGCAATCTTCTCTTCGAGTTTCTCTGTCGACATGTTTTCGATATCACAAACATCAACGTTGAAATCGCAAGCCATCTTCAGGCCTTCAGCAATCTTGTGTGCCAGTACGGAGGTGTTTTCATAAGCAGAGACATAGGCGATGAGAATGCTTTTCTCATTTGGCATGGCAATGGCGCTTTTAGCGTATCGCTCCGAAAGATCGACATATTTCTTCCAGTCCGAGCGCAGGATCGGTCCATGGCCAGGGCAGATGACTTTAATATCGAGCGGGCGGATTTTTTCGATCGCCTGAATCATGTACTTGCTGAACGGCCTCAGAATTGCGTCAAAATAGTACTTGAAGGAGTCGTCGAAGTCGCCGCACAGGTCATCATACATCGCTTCGTTGCAGTAATGGCAACCGAAAGAGTCGCAGGTAAAGAGCACGCCGTCCTCTTCAAGCCACGAGTAGATCGTGTCGGGCCAGTGCAGGTTTGGAGCTCCGATGAAGTGAATGGTTTTGTTACCCAAGTCGAGCGTGTCACCATTCTTGACAACAATGTGCTTGAAATCGTGTCCGATTTGGTCACGCAGGAACTTGATAGCGTTGCCGCTGCCGACCACGGTCGCATTGGGGGCGATGGAAAGCAGATTGTGCACGTTTCCGGAGTGATCGGGCTCGGTGTGATCGAGGATGATATACTCGATCTCCTCGGGATTGACCACCTGTTTCAGTTTTTCGAGGTAAGTCGGCCAGAACTTCACCTTGGTGGTTTCAACAACTGTCTTTTTCTCTGCGTTGATGAAGTAGGAGTTGTATGTGGTACCGTATTTGGTCTCCATGACGATATCGAAGGTGATCAGACCCGGATCCAGAACGCCAATCCAGGACACATCGTCGGTAATTGGAAGAATTTTATTATCGGTCATAATTTATTTTTTATTTTTGTTGTTAAAATCCTGAATTTTAATGTTTTATAAGGATAAAAAGTTTAGAAAATAATCTTTTTAAAAGGGTGATCCTTCATGATACAGATCACCGGTTTCATGATGTCGAATCTCTTTTACCACTTCTATCCCTTCAGGAGAAAACGCAAACAGTGTATCTGCCGAAAAGATTGAGCTGAAATCCTGAGGCTTGAAGAATGGAAGAAATTTCTGAGCGTATTCATCGAGCCTTTTCAGATAGAAACCGATGTTTTCGTCTGATTGTTCCTTGCTCCACTCTTCGGCAAGTCGCCCGTTTTCTACGAACGATGCTGGGTTGCCAGTTCCGGCGACGTAGTAGGTCAATCGGTCACCTTTCGCGATTTCAAGCTTTTGACGAAGCGCGATTTCATAGGTGATCGATTTGGAACGCTTGCCGGAACGCACGTCCGCAGCGTACTGATCGAGTGGTGTTTTCATCGATTCGGTTCTCGAAAAGTCGGTGACATGCAGCCGATGATCCATAAGGTCGTGACGGTACTTCACATACAGATCGTGCAGTCCCTGAATGTCGTCGTTCAGCAGAAGGATGAACCCTTCACGCACGAAATCACGCCCAAATTTTTCGCCACTTCTACTTACAAAGGCAGATCCCTTCAGTTTGAGCTTGTCGTTGTAATCAAGCAGTACATAGTTCTTCTTCATGTAGGAGACCATCTTTCTGAACCTTCCGTCGAAGCCGATTCTGATCCCCTCCGGCATGGTAGCCGATACCTCGCTCACCAGTGCCCGCTCCTCCTCTTCGATCACGACCGTTGACGGAGGAACAAGAAAGATGCCATCGGTATCGACTTCGACCACTTTGGAGCCACGCGCCTCGAACTCGCGGATCATCGTTTTGGCAATCTCCTGCCCTTTGGTGGTGACGCGATCCGCCTCCTCGAAGTCGTTGAAAATACCGCTGCCAAAGCCCAGGTAGCCGTACATGGCGTTGATGATGATCTTGAATGAGGATTGCATCGCGTCGAAGTTGTAGGCCAGCGAGCTGTTGCCGCGTTGCTTTTGTTCTTCCGATTGTTTTTTTGCCGTAAAGCGAAGCTCTTTCAGATCTTCCAGAATGGTTGGAAATACTTTCAGTGAATCCGATTTGGGGCATACGTCAAAAGAGAGCATGATTGAGGGGTAGAGCGATTCAACATCTGCATAGACGATCGGGCCGAGAATGCCTTTGATGAACACCTCGGTGAAGCCACCGGTCTGCTGCTGGCCGATGGAAGGGCGCGGAATGGAGACCTTGCGCTTTAGATATTCCCGGATCATGAGCGCTTCGATCTTTGCTGCCGGCCCGAGCCTCGCTGTATTGGCGTAGCTGTATGGTACCATACTGGTCATGCTGAAGTTGCTTCCCGAAAGCAGCGCAGCCAGCTCACGGGTTTCGCGCACGTCGTCGAGCGCGTAGGCTAGAAGGGTTTCGGGATTGTCGTCCCAAGTGCTGGCGATGTCTTTGTAGTCGACATAGGTACGGTTGGGTGAGGCGAAACCGAAGAATTTGGCGACCGCTTTCAAGCCGTAGCTCGGGAGCGTGCGTTTCGAGGTATCGTAATTCTGGACAAGAAAATAGGTATCGATCACGTGCCTGCCGGGAATGTCGCAGAACTGGAAATCTGCTGAGCGCTCGGCAAAGCGGATCGTCGCTGGATAGGATCGGGGCACCAAGCCGTTGCGTCCGATAGCGAACCTGACGCCGTTCAGTTCGCAGCGACGCTGAAGATAGGGGAGATCAAAGCCGAAGATGTTGTGGCCTTCGATCACATCCGGGTCTTTTTTGCGGATGATATAGACGAGCTCTTCTAGTAACTCCTTTTCACTTCTGCCTTTAGAGTGGATGATATGTTCCCAGGAACGATTATCGCTAAGCGAGACGATGATGATTGGATCTTCACCGATGCCTTTCCCTTTCCGCTTTTTCTCGGGTTGATAATAGGTCTCGATATCGAGCTGTAAGCGATGGAGGTCGTCGAACAGCATTCCCTTGAACAGCGTCTTGCCTGTCTGGAGCAGGTATTGCGTGATTGCATCTCCCCTGTTGTAGGTAAGGTGGCTGTTATGGCCGGGAGAGTTTTGTGCCTCACCATCCGGAATAGTGCTGTTGACGTGGTCGAGTGCCGTACGGTAATTTTTCCAGCTTCTGAAGATTGCCAGATGCCGGTAATAGTTGGTGCCCTCCAGTTGAATCAGCCAGTATTTCTCCTTGTTGAATGGCGTGAATCCGTCGAGGAGTTCGCCGTCCGATAGAAAGAAGAAGGGGAAGAATGGATCGTCACGTTGAGTTATGCCATCGGGGGTTCGGAAAAACAGACGAATCTGTGAGTCATTGAGTTGATAGCAGCCCACGATCTTCTCTTCGGGGTCTTTACCGAACAGCAGATCGTTACCGTGTGGGGATTCGAGAAGATTGTTCATAAAAACAGTACGTACATTCGCATTTCAGAAAATGTTTCACGTGAAACATTGTTATCGTCCAAGTCTGACCATGAGGATTGAGACATCCGAAGGGGAGACGCCGAGAATCCTGGAGGCCTGTCCAATGGTTGACGGGCGGTGTTTCATAAGCTTTTCGCGACCTTCGTTCGATAGAGAGTTCAGCGATTCGTAGTCGAATGTATCCGGAATGTGTAGGGCATCGAGCCGGGCGATACGTTCGGCTACAAGCTTTTCGCGCTTGATGTACCCTTCGTACTTGATCTCGATCTGCACTTGTTCGGTAACCCGTTTATCGCGACACGTTTCCCCGATTGCAGCTTGAACCGAGGGGGACAGGCGGAGCAGCTCTGCAAGTTCGATGCTTGGTCGTTTCAGCAAACTCAACGCACCGAGCGGTGCTGTGAGTTCCTTTACGCCTTTTTTTGTAAGCAGTTGGTTGATTTCATCAGGTTTTATTTTCACCGACTTTAGACGCTGTACGCACTGTCGGGTCTGCTCTGTGATCGACGCTGACCGTTCGAATTCATCAAGAGAGATTAAGCCACAGTCGTATCCAACTTTACTGAGCCTCAAATCGGCATTATCGTGACGCAGAATCAGCCTGTGCTCCGCTGAAGAGGTGAACATCCGGTACGGTTCATTCGTCTCCTTGGTGATCAAGTCGTCGATTAGTACGCCGATGTAGGCCTGGTCTCTCGCAAGTATGACAGGCTCTTTGCTGAGAATTTTACGAACAGCATTGACGCCTGCTATGAGACCTTGTCCTGCAGCTTCTTCATACCCTGAGGTCC
The DNA here is from genome assembly GCA_011372505.1 of Chlorobaculum parvum. Taxonomy (GTDB): domain Bacteria; phylum Bacteroidota; class Chlorobiia; order Chlorobiales; family Chlorobiaceae; genus Chlorobaculum; species Chlorobaculum parvum_B. The sequence goes on from DRSQ01000154.1 coordinate 4,488, forward strand.
CGTTGATCTGCCCGGCAAAATAGAGGTTTTCGACAGGACGGGTTTCCATTGTCGATCGAATCTGCCAAGGATGGAAGTAGTCGTACTCAATAGCGTAGCCGGGGCGGATCATTTTAGCCTCTTTAAGCCCCGGAATCGAGTGAAGTCCGGCAATCTGAATGTCTTCCGGAAGTGAGGTCGAAAAGCCGTTGACGTACATTTCAATCGTGTCCGCACCCTCCGGTTCGAGAAAGATGTGGTGGCTCGTTTTGTCTGGAAAACGAAAAATCTTGTCCTCGACCGATGGGCAGTAGCGTGGGCCTACTCCCTGCACTTTGCCGGTGAAGAGCGGTGAGCGGTCAAAGCTTGAGCGAAGAATCTCGTGGGTCTTTTCAGTGGTTTTGGTCAGGTGGCAGCTTACGAGGTTTCTGTGCGCTACACTCTCTGTCGAGAATGAAAACGCTACCGGATCGTCGTCACCGGGCTGTTCGATGACCAGTTCATAGTTGACGCTTCGTGAATCGATGCGCGGCGGGGTGCCGGTTTTCAGCCTTCCGAAAGAGAAACCGAGAGTTGCAAGGGACCCGGTCAGTCCCTTGACGGGTGGTTCGGCGGCGCTGCGACCACCGGGGAAGTGATCCATGCCGATATGAATCAGGCCATTCAGAAAGGTTCCACAAGCAAGGATGGCCGCTTTTGCCCTGATGGCTCTCCCTGACATCACCGTTACCGATTTGAATATGCCACTGGATGCAGAGACGCCAATTACTGTGTCTTGCAGAATATCGATGTTTGGTTCATGCTCGATGACCGACCGCATGTACAGGCTGTACAGGGTCTTGTCTGCTTGCGCGCGCGGGGAGTGCATGGCTGCTCCCTTGCTGCGGTTGAGCAGGCGGAACTGGATGCCGGTTGCGTCGATAGCCTTCCCCATTTCCCCACCCAGTGCGTCGATCTCACGGGTCATCTGCCCTTTGGCTACGCCGCCGATAGCTGGGTTGCACGACATGCGTGCAACGGCGGAAAGATCGGAGGTTATGAGCAGGCAGTGCAGTCCGCTACGGGCAACGGCAAGCGCCGCCTCGCACCCCGCATGGCCAGCACCGACAACTATTACATCGTACATGACAAAATGTTTCACGTGAAACATCGCTGTTCCACCAGTAGATTCTCTATGCTCTGACAACGCTGTCGAGTCATTCGACAGGAAGCACATAATAGCTAAAAATGGCGAGAGAGGCCAACGCTGAAGTTGGGGATTATGAAGAGGGTTGTCGCTGTTGGAGGTGCAGATTGTGTCTTGCTATCTGAAGGTGAATTTCTATTCACGCCGTGTTTCTCTGAGTTCACCCGAATGGCTGACCCTGTTTTGCTTTTCTGGCGCCTTTTTCGGTTGGTCTTTAGGGCAGGCCCTTGAGCTTTTTCTGTTTCCGTTCGTTTGGCTATAGAGATGTGCCAATGGTAAACAGTACCGAATCCATTGTCATCGCGAGCTTCCCGTATCCGGCCCGCTACCGCACAAGGACCTTAAACAAGTTACGGACGACGAGACAGAAAAACGTATGTCATTCTGTCCCGACTGGTCGGGAGAAGAATCCAGATTTTTTCGTGACACCGAGGCGCTTCGACTGGATGCTTCATTTCATTCAGCATGACAGAAAAAGAAGCAATGTACTCGTACAACAATACTTGTTCATGGAAAGCGGTCCGTATCCGGCCCGCTACCGCACACTAACCTTGAACAGCGTATCGGATGAAGATGGATCGCTATGTCCCGAAAAGTCGGGACTTGCGATGATGAGTCTTTGAGGCTCGAGGGGGGAGCTGGTTTGGTGAAAACAACAAACAGTTGATAGGGGTAATCATACGTCCATAAACAGACTCTCGAAGCTCAGAATCATCATGGATTTGAGGCGAGCCAGGCTTCGAGCTTTTCCCTGATTTCGTTTCGGGCTTCCCTGAACGCTTCGAGCTTCTCTTTATCGCTGCCAGTGGCTTCTGCCGGATCATCGACAGGCCAGTACAGGCGGTTGTTTTGATTTGCAAGTCCTGGCCAGACGCGCGGGCAGGTGTCGTTGGCTTTGCTGCAAACGATGATCAGGTAGTGGATAAACACCTGCCCCAGATAGAGTGAGAGGTCTTTGGGGGATTGTGCGGAAATGTCGATACCCAGTTCACTCATGGCGGCAATCGCAAATGGATTGATGTTTGAGGCCGGTTCGGTACCTGCACTCATGACTTCAAAGCGATCGCCTGCCATGTTGCGCAGGAATCCTTCAGCCATCTGGCTGCGCGCTGAATTTCCCGAGCAGAGTATCAATACCTTCTGTTTTCTTGTTTCCATAACGAAATGAGTTCGATGGATAATGTTATTAAAATTTAAATATAGGTATTGTCTGCATCTTCAATCAATGACTTTGCTGTGTTGTAACGCTTTTTGGTTGTTTTACAATTGTTGCGGCCTGTTAGGGGGGGCTTCTGAGTGAAGGTGACAAATTCGTGACATTTAACTTGCGCTGTGGCGTTTTTTCTTGTATATTAACAATTGTTATGCATGTTTTGCTGTGGTTTGGTAACAGCAATCGGTCGGGATGTTCGGGGTGGCGGTAAGGCCGGTTTTTCCCTTGTAACCGGTTTTCTGAATGGCGTCTTTTATCTCCTTTTAAGGCGTTGTTTCCTGATGCTTTTTGCGCTTTCTGAATGTCCCGATTGCTGGCGCTTGCTTTACCGGTTGTGGTGATCGGCCATCCCTGATCTTTCTTGATGAGGTGTTCCGCCGACGCTATTCTTTGGGCTTTCGCGCTCTCTTTTTTCCTACTGTTTTGATTGTCTTTGCTCTACAGGATCGTTTTCTATTACAATAATTAACAATTATTATAATCTCCTTTATTTCTTGCCATGTAAACACGGAGGCACCATGATGAGGCTTTCATCGAAAAGTGTGGTGGCGGCGGCGTTGGCCGCTTTTCCTTTCCTGCTCGCCACTGCTAGCCATGCAAAGAATTCCGATCACTCGACGATCATTTCGCGCGGCGAGATGCTGTCGCTCTCCTGCGCCGGTTGCCACGGCACCGACGGCAAAAGCGAAAGTGTCATTCCAACGATTTACGGCAGGTCTGCGAAGTATATCGAGTCCGCACTGCTCGATTTCAAGTCCGGCGCTCGCCCGTCTACCGTGATGGAGCGTCATGCGAAGGGGTACTCCGATGAACAGATTCATCAGATCGCCGAGTATTTCGGGGCATTATCGAGCAAGAACAACTAAACCGGGGAGGTAGCCATGAGCATTTCACGACGCGATTTCAACAAATTGATTTTCTCCGGTGCGGCCGGTTCCATGTTTGGCCTGTTGGGTGCTAGCGGCAAGGCGTTTGCCGGCACGAAACGGGTTGTGGTGGTCGGCGGTGGTTTCGGTGGCGCCTCCACAGCCAAATATCTCCGGAAACTTGATCCTTCGCTGTCGGTGACGCTGGTCGAGCCGAAGGCGGCGTTCGTTACCTGTCCTTTCAGTAACTGGGTGCTGGGCGGCTTGAGGACGATGGGCGATATTACCCATAACTTCAATGCGCTTCAAAACACCTATGGCGTTACGGTGATTGCCGACAAGGTTGTGTCGATCAATCCGGGCAAGCATGAAATCACGCTCGGTAGTGGCAAGCGGTTAGGGTATGACCGGCTTGTCGTTTCACCCGGTATCGATTTCAAGTGGGAAGCTATTCCGGGCTACAGTCAGCAAATCGCTGAATCGTCCATGCCCCACGCGTGGCAGGCTGGCGCTCAAACCGTTCTGCTCCATAAGCAGCTTCAGGCGATGAAAAACGGCGGCACCGTGCTGCTCTGCCCGCCCGGCAATCCGTTCCGCTGCCCTCCCGGTCCTTACGAACGCGCAAGCCTTATTGCCCATTACCTGAAAAAGCACAAACCGAAATCGAAGATTGTGATACTCGATGCCAAGGATAAATTTTCCAAACAGGGGCTGTTCACGAAAGGCTGGGAGCGGCTCTATCCAGGCATGATCGAGTGGCATGCTGCATCAAGCGGAGGCAAAGTGCTGGGGGTCGATGTAAAGGCTATGAGTGTCGAGACCGAGTTCGGCCCGGTGAAGGGGGAGGTGATTAACGTCATTCCGCCGCAAAAAGCCGGAAAGCTGGCTTTTGACGCGGGGCTGACCGATGCAAGTGGCTGGTGCCCGGTGGGTCCTTCTTCGTTCGAATCCACGATTCACCCCGGTATTCATGTCATCGGCGACTCGTGTATTGCCGGGGCAATGCCCAAGTCTGGATTTGCAGCCAGTAGCCAGGGCAAGGTTGCCTCGGCGGCAATTATCAACCTGCTGCATGGACACAAGCCGGTACCGCCATCACTGGTGAACACCTGCTACAGCCTCATCGGCACGGGCTATGGTGTCTCGGTCGCTGCAGTTTATGAGCTGTCTGACAAGGGAATCGTCAAAATCCCCGGTTCCGGAGGTCTTACCCCCGCCGATGCCAGCAACGCCCAGCTTGCACAGGAGGCGATGTTCGCTGAAGGGTGGTACACCAATATCAGCAATGACATCTGGGGCTGATCCGGAAAACATCGAGGGGTGAATCGTCACGCTTCGGATTCATTTCAAATGCCGCGATGACCAGCATCATCGCGGCATTTGTTTTGCCTGTTTTTCAAACATTGAGCGTTTTTTCCCGCACCACCTCTTCCCTGCTTGCCCGTCTTGAGTTCAAAATCTGAGCACTGATATCAAGCCGTTTTTTGTTCTCTTCCAAGCCTTGTTGCGCGCCTGCGTGCTCAATTGTTAATCCACAGCCGGTTCTTTATATTGGCTTTTCTTTATCAATCGTGCGTAACGGCTTTTTTTCATGAAAAACAACACCTTTAAACTCATCCTGATTGCCGTGGTCGCGCTGGTTTCGGTATGGTCGATCTGGCCTACATACCGTGACTATGCCCTGACAAAAAAGCTCGAAAGCTTTGACGATCGTGCCGATAGCCTGAAGTTCGCTCTCGACCATCGTGAAGAAATCGAGCAGGCTCGCGACAAGAGTCTGAAGCTTGGTCTCGATCTGAAGGGCGGTATGCATCTGGTGATGGAGGTCGATATTCTCGACCTGATCGAGCAAAAGGCCTGGAACAAGGATGAGAATTTCGAGCGCATTATGGATAATGTCCGGCGCAAAGCGGGTGAATCCAACGACAATGTGGTCAATATTCTTGCCGCCGAGTTCAAGGCTGCGAATATCAAACTCAGTCGTTACTTCTATGACCTGCGCGATTCGGATCAGGAGGTTATTTCCAAGCTGAATGCGGAGTCGCAGGATGCGCTGCTTCGGGCCAAAGAGATTATCCGCAATCGTATCGACCAGTACGGTGTGGCCGAACCGGTGATTCAGACTCAGGGCTCGCGCCGCTTGATTATCGAGCTTTCGGGCGTTACCGACGAGGCCCGTGTGCGCAATCTGCTGATGGGGACGGCAAAGCTTGAATTCAAGCTGGTCAAAGAGCCGCAACAACTGCTCCGGGCGATTGAACGCGTTGGCTCTGTGCCGCTTCAGGCTCCCTCCGTGACCACTTCGGAAAATTCCATCCCGGCGACCTCTGATGCTAATGGTAATAAAAAACTGTCCGAAGTGATTGGAGTGTTGCCGAATGGCCAGGTGTTTACGCCGGCTTATGCACACGACCTTGTGGCGGCAGCTTTAACCCGCGACGATGTTGCCACATTACTGCCGCAGGATACCCAGTTGCTTATTGCAGCCAAGCCTGATCAGACGGCCAATGGCGAGCAGTATTACCTGATCTATCTGGTGCAGAAAACTCCCGAACTGACCGGTGGTGTCATTTCAGAGGCGAAAGCGACTTTCAGTTCGCAGGATGCCCAGCCGGAGGTGCTCATGTCGATGAATGATGAGGGCACGTCGAAATGGGCTCGCATCACTGGCGCCAATATCGGCAAGCAGATTGCTATCGTGCTCGATGGCGCTGTCTATAGCGCGCCGGTTGTGCAGTCGCGCATTCCGAGTGGCAATTCGGTGATCAACGGAATTGGCAGTCTTGAAGAGGCCAAGGATCTTGAAATTATCCTGAAGGCCGGTTCTCTTCCGGCTCCCGTAAGGATTATCGAAGAGCGCACGATTGGCCCTTCGCTCGGTTCGGACTACATTCGCGACGGCTTGCTGTCGGTGACTTGGGGTTTCACGGCCGTGGTGATTTTCATGATCATTTATTATAACAAGGCGGGTATCGCAGCCGATTTGGCGCTGGTACTCAACATCCTGATCGTCATTTCAGTGCTGGCCGGCTTCAGTGCTGCCCTGACCTTGCCCGGTATCGCCGGTATTGTGCTGACGATGGGTATGGCCGTTGATGCCAATGTGCTGATCTACGAGCGCATCCGCGAGGAACTTGCCGATGGCAAGAGCCTCAAAATGGCGATCGATGCCGGTTACAACAAGGCATTCTCTTCGATTCTCGACTCGCACGTCACAACGCTCGCGGCGGCCTTCCTGCTCTACGTCTATGGCGTCGGCCCGGTTCAGGGCTTTGCCGTTACCCTGATGATTGGTACAGCAGCAAGTCTCTTTACTGCGATCGTGGTGACCAAGGTGCTGTTCGATATGTTCCTCGATAGCAAGCTTATGAATGACAAAAGTTTCGGATAATTACAATACTCTGCTGAAATGCGGCTTTTTCAGAAATCCAATATCAATTTCATGGGCCATCGCAAGATTGCCTATGTATTCTCAACAGTCCTGATCCTTGCCGGCCTGGTTTCCCTTTTTGTGAGGGGGTTAAACTACGGTATCGATTTCAAAGGCGGGTCGGAAGTGGTGATCCGTTTCGAGCAGTCGGCTGATGTCGGTACCGTGCGCTCGATTATGCGCGAGGCTGGGGTGAAAGGCTCGGTCAAGCAATACGGCATGGAGCGCTCCCTTTTGATCAAGACCGATTTCCAAGGTGATACCTCGACCCTTAAATCGCTGATTTCCAATTCGCTTGCGGCGCAACTCCCGTCGAATCCTGCCGAAATTCTAAGCATCCAGGCGGTCGGGCCGAGCATCGCTTCCGATATGAAGATGTCGGCGATCAAGGCGCTGGCGGCCGCGCTGATCGGCATTCTGCTGTATGTGAGTATCCGGTTCGAGATCAAGTTCGCTGCGGCAGGCGTGGTAGCGATTTTCCACGACGTATTCATGGTGCTGGGGCTTTTCAGCTTGCTGGGAGGCATTTTCGACTACATGCCGCTTGAAGTTGACCAGAGCATCATTGCGGCGTTCCTGACCATTGCTGGTTATTCGATCACCGATACCGTTGTCGTTTATGACCGAATCCGCGAACGCATTCGCGGCCAGAAGCCGTCGGATTACGAGCGGATATTCAACGAGAGCCTGAACCAGACGCTCTCCAGAACCGTCATCACTTCGGGCACGACCATGCTCACGGTGCTTGTGCTCTTCTTCTTTGCCGGCCCGGCAATTCGTGGATTCGCTTTTGCCATGTTCACTGGTATTCTGGTTGGAACCTACTCCTCGATGTTTGTTGCGGCCCCGATCGTGTTCGACTGGCAGCGCCGATCCAAAAATCCCATCAAACTCAAAGGCGCATAACACCTCCCTGCATTGCTGCCGAAGCCTCAGCAAAGGCTTCGGCAGCTAACGTTTTTCCTGCCCATTCTCAACACCTCTCAAGTGCTCTTGTCCGTGACAGAGATTCTCTGTATGTTGCAACTCGGATGTCCGGGCGCAAGAGGCTTTCGCTGAACAGGTTGCGGCCCCGCTTGCCGACACATCGGGATGGATGAGTGCCGTTCCGTAGCCCTATTGCTCGTTCCCCCACAAGAAAATTTCGATGTTATGAAAAAAACAGTCTTTGCGCTTCTTGCTGTTCTGATGCTTGCCGTTGCCGATTTTTCATTGGTGATTGCTTCCAGCGTTCCTGATAAAATTGTTGCCATTGTCGGCCGTGAGATTATTCTCAACTCCCAGATCAACGAGCAGAAGCTGATGTACCATCTTCAGTATCGGGACTCCAAAAACGACCCCGAGTTGCGGCAGAAGATTCTGAAGAATATGATCGATCAGAAGATTCTCTTGACCAAAGCCAGGATCGACAGCATCAGCGTCGATGAGCAGCGCATCGACCAGATGGCGACTGCCAGATACAATTCCCTGCGCTTGCAGTTTCCTTCAGTCCATGCCATGGAAGAGCGCTTCAGCCTTCCGGTCAACCGGCTCAAGCAGGACATCCGCGACGACATCCGGAACCAGCAGATGGTCGATGCTCTCAGGCGGAAACACTTTCATGATGTGACGGTCACCTACGATGAGGTGATGGCTTTCTATGGCACGCATAGGGGCAGATTGCCGAAGGTGTCTGAAATGGTGTCGGTCTCCCAGCTTATCAGGTATCCGGAGATCGCCGATAGCGAAAAGCAGCGGGCCATGAGCAAAATCCAGGCGATCAGCCAGCAGTTGCAGAATGGCGTTGATTTCGCCACGCTTGCCCGCGAAACCTCCGACGATCCTGGTTCTCGCGAGCTTGGCGGCGACTTGGGTTTTGTTCACAAAGGCGAGCTGGTGCCGAGCTTCGAGAATGCGGCCTATGCTCTCAAGCCGGGGCAGATTTCGGGCATCGTTGAGAGCCGTTTTGGTTATCACCTGATCCAGCTGATTGGCAAGGAGGAGCAAAGCATTCATGTTCGGCACATCCTTGCTGGTTTTGATCGCAGCAAGACTGATCTGCCGGCGACGGTCTGCTTGTTGGAGACTATCCGCACTGACGTGCTTTCTGGCAAGGCAACATTTGCTGAAATGGCTGAAAAGTATTCGGAGTATCCCGCGGCTAAAGGCACCGGCGGTAAGGTTATTTCAAGCGCGACCGGTGAGCCCTTTTTGGCGTTTGAATCACTGCGGCCTGACCTGCAGAAAATTATTGGTGGATTGAAGCATGCTGGCGACATCAGCCAGCCTGAAAAGATCGAGCCGGAACGCGGACCGTTCTTCTATGCCCTTTTCAGGCTTGACGCACGACAACCCGCGCACCGGTTGTCACCGGAGCGCGATTTCGCCAGACTCGAGGAGCTGGCGGCAAACCACAAGCGCCAGAAGCAGTTCGAGGCCTGGGTCGAGAGTCTGAAAAAAGAGGTGGTGGTGCGGATTCTGTCAGACGTCTAAGCGCCTGACATATTTCGCGTTCTGCTCGATAAAGTTGCGGCGGGGTTCGACCTTGTCGCCCATCAGGGTTGAAAAGACCAGGTCGGCCTCCATCGCATTCTCCACCGTGACCTGCAACAGGGAACGGTGATCCGGATCCATCGTGGTGCTCCAGAGCTGCTCGGGGTTCATCTCACCGAGACCCTTGTAGCGCTGGATGGATACGTTGCCCCGTCCCTTCTGAAGTTTCTTCATCGAATCGGTAATGCTCGCCCGCTCGTCCTCGTCCCAAGCGTACTGCTGCTCGCGTCCGGCCTTGATAAGGTAGAGCGGCGGCTGGGCGATGAACACCTTGCCCGCCTCGATGAGCGAGCGCATGTAGCGGAAGAAGAAGGTCAACAGCAGCGTGCGGATGTGTGCTCCGTCAACGTCGGCGTCAGTCATGATGATGATCTTGCCGTAGCGCAGCTTCTCCGCCGAGAACTCTTCGTCTCCGATGCTGGTGCCGAGCGCAAGGATGATGGTCTTGATCTCCTCGTTTTCGAGCATCTTGTGCAGACGCGCCTTTTCGACGTTCAGGATTTTACCCTTCAGCGGCAGGATCGCCTGGAAGCTGCGGTCGCGCCCCTGTTTGGCGCTGCCGCCTGCCGAGTCACCTTCGACGATGTACAGCTCGCAGTGCTCCGGATCGTTGATCGAGCAGTCGGCCAGCTTGCCGGGCAGTCCCGAACTTTCGAGCACCGACTTGCGGCGCGTCAGCTCCTTGGCCTTGCGGGCCGCTTCGCGCGAAATCGCCGCGCCCTTCACCTTTTCGATGATGAGCTTCAGCGTACCGGGATTGCTCTCGGCGAACTCGGCGAGCTGTTCGTTGACAATGGTTTCGACGATGCTCTGTGTCTCGGAGTTGCCGAGCTTGGTCTTGGTCTGCCCCTCGAACTGCGGCTCGGGCACCTTGACTGAAATCACCGCCGTCAGCCCCTCCTTGAAGTCATCGCCGGTGAGGTTGATCTTGACGTTCTTCAGCAGGTCGTTCTTCTGCGCGTAGGAGTTCAGTGTGCGGGTCAGCGCCTTGCGGAAGCCGGTAACGTGCGTGCCGCCCTCATGAGTGTTGATGTTGTTGACGTAGCTGAAGAGGTTGTCCTGATAGGAGTCGTTGTACTGCAAGGCGATTTCAACCATCGTCGAGTCGCGTTCGCCCGCAATGGCGATCGGCTCCTTGAGCAGGCTCAGGCGGTTGGCGTCGGTGAAGCGCACGAACTCTTTCAGGCCGCCCTCGAAGTGAAAGGTCTCCTCTTCTCCCTCGGTATCCTGCACAATGATGCGCAGGTTGCTGTTCAGGAACGCCAGCTCCCTCATGCGGTCGATGATGACCTCCTTGCGGAACTCGGTGGTCTTGAAAATATCCGGATCGGGCTTGAAGGTGACCTTGGTTCCGCGCTGGTCGGTTGTGCCGACTTCTTCGACCAGTCCCTGTGGTACGCCGCGCTTGTAGGTCTGGCGGTAGATTTTGCCGTCGCGGCTGACCTCCGCTTCGCACCACTCCGACAGCGCGTTCACCACCGAAGCACCCACGCCGTGCAAGCCGCCGGAGACCTTGTAGGCCCCCTTGTCGAACTTGCCGCCCGCGCCGATAACCGTCATCACCAGTTCGAGCGCCGACTTCTTTTTGACGGGATGGATGTCCACCGGAATGCCGCGGCCCCGGTCGGAAACCGTCACCGAGCCGTCAGGATTCATGGCGACGTGGATGTAGTCGTTGTAGCCCGCGAGCGTTTCGTCGATCGAGTTGTCAACGATTTCATAAACCAGATGGTGCAGGCCGCGAGTGTGGATGTCGCCGATGTACATGGCCGGACGTTTGCGGACATGTTCGATGCCGTCGAGTACCTGAATATTGGTCGCTCCGTAATCGGTTGCAGCGTTCTGCGCGGTCTGGATATCGGTTTCTTGCATGGGTTCTCGTGCGTGATGAATCAGTAAAACAGTTTGACATCAAAGATAACAAAAAAGCGCTGATATGCTATGTATCAGTATCCATCGCCGACCATGAAGGCCGCCTTGATATGTTCAATTTCGTACTTGCGGATGGAGCGCTCGTCAAGTTCGAGGGCGAGTACTGCGATGACGTCGAAGCGGCAGGTGAGCCAGGGATTGTCAAGCGTTGCCAGATAGCCGGAGGCGGCCCTGATGATCTCCTTTTGCTTGTGAGGGGTGACCGATTCAGCCGGATGGCCCTTGTCGAGTGAGGTTCTGGTTTTCACTTCGATGAAGCAGAGTTCTTCTCCGTCCCAGGCTATGATGTCGATTTCGTTTCGGCGAAAACGGTAGTTGCGCTCGACGATGCGGACGCCTCGCGCGGCGAGATACCGGGCCGCTATCGCCTCGCCTTCGATTCCAAGCCATTGAGGGGTATGCATGGGAAATGGGGTTATGGGTACTTTAAAAAAACTTATTGTCCTGACAAGTCGGGATTGGGTGGTGCTTGAAAGAGGCTATCTCAAAAGGTTTTTTATCAATCATTTTCTTAGGACTCAGTCTCTATGTCATTCTGTCCCGACTACTGTCGGGAGAAGAATCCAGTTCTCTGAATTCAGCGATAAGCTTATAATTGGTATTACTTTACGTGGATTTTCTGGATTCTTCGCCCGGCTACGCCGGACTCAGAATGACATGCCATAAAAGCAGTTTCATTTGAAAAAATTGTACCTGCTTTTGCGGCAGCCTCTTTCTGCACTCCATCCGCCTTGTATTCGCGTCGCTCATGACACTTTTCAGAAGCCTCTCTACTTTTCTCCCAACTTCCTTAATTTGAAGCTTTTGCGGTGGATAGTGCAGCGCCCTTGCCTGGCGATCGCCTCGACGTGCCGGGCGGTCGGATAGCCGAAGTGGGACTCGAAGCCGTACTCCGGAAACTCGGCGGCGCAGGCGGTCATCAGTTCGTCCCGGCGGGTCTTGGCCAGCACCGAGGCGGCGGCGATGGAGAAGACCTTCGAGTCCCCCTTGACGACGGTCTCGAACGGAATCGACAGCACAGGCCTGAAGCGGTTGCCATCGACCAGCAGGAACTCCGGCGTCACATCAAGCGACTCGATCGCCCGGTTCATCGCGAGCATTGTTGCCTGCAAAATGTTGATTTGGTCAATGGTCTTCGCATCCACCGCCTCGGCCGACCAGCTTGCGGCGGCCTCGCGGATCGCCGGAGCCAGCTCGTCGCGAAGCTCCGCCGTCAGTCTTTTCGAGTCGTCGAGCTGTTCCAGAAGTCCCGACGGACGAAAGTGGCGCGGAAACACCACCGCCGCCGCCACCACCGGCCCGGCCAGCGGCCCGCGCCCGGCCTCATCGATGCCGCAAACCCGCGACAGCTTCTCCCAGAGCGGCGTTTCAAAATCGGTTGAAAGCATGGCAAGCGTTACGGTTAGGGGGTGATTCTCCGTGCAAGGCGCGCAAATCGGGGCGCTTAGGGCGCTTTTTAGCGCCGCCCAAGTGTCAGAAGTATTATATATTACAACAAATCTTTTTACAAAGAGCGGTTTGCCGTTGTTCGACGCGAATCGTCAAGAGTTTCAATAGGGGCCCGATCCCCCGGCATGTCAGGTTTTTTGCAAAGCAGACCGGGCGCGCTTGGGGATGGGTTGTCCGTAACCGTGAGTTTTTGAATGAAGAAAAATGTGAAGAAGCAGCTCCTGATGAACAAGACCGGGGATGAAATCCAGGTTGCGCTCGTCGAGGAGGGGCGGCTTGCCGAGCTGATTATCGAGCGTCCGGAGAGCATGAGGAGCATCGGCGATATCTACCTGGGGCGCGTGCACAAGGTGGTAGAGGGGCTGAAAGCGGCCTTTGTCGATATTGGCCAGAAGTCTGACGGATTCCTCCACTTCTCGGACGTCGGCACTACCAGCGAGGATTACCGCGCGCTGGTCGAGGATGACGACGATGACGAAAATGGCGACGACGACGAAAGCGAAGGTGGCTCCAATGGCAAGCCGCAGTCGTCTTCGAGGGAGTCGTCGCGGTCCGCTGGCCAGCAGAAGGACGATTCACGTCAGGCCTCTGCCGCTGACACAAAGGAGCGCCGCCAGTCGTACACTCAGATGATCGCCAAGAAGCTCAAACCCAACGACTCGATTCTGGTGCAGGTTATCAAGGAACCGATCGGCACCAAGGGGTCGCGTCTCACCTCCGACATCACCATTGCCGGACGTTTCATGGTGCTGCTGCCCTTCGGTGGCGGCCAGATTGCCGTGTCGCGCCGCGTGGTGTCGCGCAAGGAGCGGGGCCGGCTCAAAAAGCTCATCCGCTCTATGCTGCCCGAGGGGTTCGGCGCGATCATCCGCACGGTGGCCGAAATGCAGGACGAGACGCTCTTGAAGCAGGATCTCGAAAAACTGCTGGTCAAGTGGAAGCAGATCGAGGAGAAGTTGCAGGATGCCAAACCTCCCCAGCTCATCTTCAAGGAGGATACCATCATTTCGAGCGTGCTGCGCGATTCTCTCACCAGCGACGTGACTGAAATCGTAGCCAACTCGAACTCGATTCACAAGGAGACGCTCAACTATATCCAGTGGGCTGCGCCGGAGATGGTCAAGAATGTATCACTCTATCAGGGCAAGCTGCCCCTGTTTGAGGGGTACGGCATCGCCAAGGATGTCGAATCCATTTTCTCGCGCAAGGTGTGGCTCAAATCGGGTGGCTACATCATCATCGAGCACACCGAGGCGATGGTGGTGGTTGACGTCAACAGCGGCCGCTACGCTGCCAAGCGCGAGCAGGAGGAGAACTCGCTCAAGACCAATCTCGAAGCGGCCCGCGAAATCGTTCGCCAACTCCGGCTGCGCGACATCGGCGGCATCATCGTGGTCGATTTCATCGATATGATGGACTCGAAAAACTCCCAGAAGGTGTACGACTCCATGAAGAGCGAGCTGCGCAACGACCGCGCAAAATCGAACATTTTGCCGCTCTCCGACTTTGGCCTCATGCAGATCACCCGCGAGCGTATCCGTCCGAGCCTCATGCAGCGCATGGGCGACCAGTGCCCGGCCTGCGGCGGTACCGGCGTGGTTCAGGCGCGCTTCACTACCATCAACCAGGTCGAGCGCTGGCTGCGCAAGTTCGCGCTTGAGCAGAAGCTGCCTTTCCAGCAGCTCGACCTGCACGTCAGCCCGACCGTACTCGAGCCGATGCGCGAAAGCGATATGAAAACCGAAATGAAATGGTTCCTGCAACACATGGTGTTCGTCAGGATCAAGTCTGATGAAAGCCTGCGCAGCGACGATTTCCGCTTCTACAATCGCAAGACTGGGGCTGATATCACTTCCGAGTACAATTGAAACCGTAAAACGATCAACCGACCCAATGGAACAGTATCAAGAGATTAGGGATCAAATTACCGCACTTGCTTCACTAAGCGCCGATCAGCTCAAGGCCGATCCCGAGTCGTGCGCCGTGTTCGCCAAATTCAAGAAACTCCTCAACGACGGACGGATCCGCGCCGCTGAACCCGATGCGTCGGCGAACGGATGGACGGTCAACCAGTGGGTCAAGCAGGGCATTCTGGTTGGTATGAAGCTTGGCGTGTTGATCGAAAGCCACGTTGATCTCGATGGTCTCGGAAGCTTCTCCTTTATCGACAAGGACACCTACCCGCTTCGCGAATTCACCATGAATGAGGGCGTCCGGATTGTGCCTGGCGGCTCGTCGGTGCGCGACGGCGCGTACCTGGCTCCATCGGTGGTGATGATGCCACCCGCCTACGTCAACGTCGGCGGTTACGTCGATGAAGGCTCGATGATCGACTCGCACGCGCTGGTGGGCAGCTGTGCGCAGATCGGCAAGAAGGTGCACCTTTCCGCTGCCGTGCAGGTCGGCGGCGTGCTCGAACCGATCGGCGCGATGCCGGTGATCATCGAGGATGAGGTGATGGTTGGCGGCAACTGCGGAATTTATGAGGGCACCATCGTGAAAAAACGCGCCGTGATCGGCACCGGCGTCATCCTGAATGGCTCCACGCCGGTCTATGACCTGGTCAACGGCTCCGTCCTGCGCAAGAGCGCCGATGGCCCGCTCGTCATTCCCGAAGGCGCGGTGGTTGTTGCCGGTTCACGTCAGGCGAAGGGCGAGTTTGCCGCCGAGCATGGTCTGTCGATCTACACGCCGCTTATCGTCAAGTACCGCGACGAGCGCACCGACAGCGCCACCGCTCTCGAAAGCGCGCTCAGGTAAGCCGCCGACCATGATCCTGTTACGCACCACCCTTTTCCGCTGCATGTGGCTACGGTTTGCCGCTGTGGCTTCGGGCGCGGCCATCTCGATTGTGCTGAACGCGGGGCCGGGACTCGCCAAAACCGGTGCGGCCTCGAATTTCTTTGAGGTCAACAAAAGCATTGAGTTGCTCGGCGATGTCTATAAAGAGGTGTCGCAACAGTACGTCGAGCCCATCGATGTCAGCGAGTTCATGTCCGCGGGCATCGATGGAATGCTCGCTCAGCTCGATCCCTACACCGTGCTGCTCGACAAGGAGCAGTCCGGCGAGCTGGAGGAGATGACCAGTGGCCAGTACGCCGGTATCGGTATCACCATCGGCACCATCGGTGGTGAGCTGTACGTCACCTCGGTTTTCGAGGGGCAGGCAGCCGCCAAAGCGGGCGTGCAGGTGGGCGACAGGATCGTGGCCGTCAACGGCCAGCGGGTCGGCGACCAGCCGCTTGAAGAGTTCCGGACAGCTATCAAGGGAGCTGCGGGCACGGAGGTCAGGTTCACGGTGCGCAAGGATGGCATGGGCGCGCGCAAGGAGTACCGCATCACGAGAGGCGAGGTCAGGGTCAGCACTGTTCCCTATGCCGGGCGGTTCGGTTTGGCGGGGTACATTCGCATGACCAGCTTCGCCCAGCACACGCCCGCTGAAATGATTGCCGCGATTCGCGCCTTGCAGCAAGAGGCCGCCGCCTCGAAGATCGCCATGAGCGGACTGGTGCTCGATCTGCGCGGTAATCCGGGTGGACTGTTGAGCTCGGCGGTCGATGTCGCGGCCCTGTTCGTCAAGAAGGGCAGCCGTGTGGTCTCCACCAGGGAACGATACGCCGGGAGCGAGCAGCGCTACGTCACCAAAGTCGATCCGCTCGCGCCCGCGCTACCGCTGGTTGTGCTGATTGACGGTCAGAGCGCATCGGCTGCGGAAATCGTGGCCGGAGCTATTCAGGAGCTTGACCGTGGAGTCGTCGTCGGCGAGAACTCCTTTGGCAAGGGGCTGGTGCAAACGGTCGTCACCCTGCCGTACGACCACACGCTCAAGCTGACCACGGCCAAATATTATACCCCGTCCGGACGTCTGATCCAGAAGCCGCTTGTGCACAGCAACGCGCACTGCCTGGAAAGCCAGCGCAAGGTGTTGCTCTCGCCAGAGGCGTATGACTCCACCAAAGTCTATTACACACTCAACCATCGCAAGGTCTATGGCGGTGGTGGCATCAAGCCAGACCTTCCGGTCAGGGCTCCGGAGCCGTCGGAGTACGAAAAGGCGCTGGAAAAGGATGGGCTTGTATTCATCTACGCCACGCACTTCCACCGCAAGCATCGTGATTTTCCGATGCAGAAGATCGCCGTAACGACGGTGTTCAAGGAGTTCAGGAAGTTTGTTGACGATAAGGATTTCGTGTTCCGTTCCGCCTCGCAGCAGCAGCTTGACAGCTTGAAAACAGTAATTGGCAAGGAGGGCGGCGAGAAGGACTCTCTGCTTTCGAGCCGGCTTCAGGCATTCGACGAGGCGCTTGCCAACTGGACGAAGCGCGGCATTCAGCGCGACTCTCTGCGCATCACCACCGCCGTGCAGCGCGAAATCATTCGCCATTACGATGAACGGGCCGCCTGGCGCGACAGGATCGAGCACGACCCTGTCGCGGCCAAAGCGTTTGCATTACTCGCCGATCAGAAGCTCTACGAGCAACTGCTCAAGCCTTAAGCGTGAAGTTCAGGCCCTGAGCTGCTCTTCGGCGAGCTTGCGCTGTTTGTGGATGCCGATGACGATCATCAGATTGCTGACCGTCAGCAGGCTTTCGGCCAGTCCGTGCAGGAAGTCGTCGTGCGAAAGCGACTGATAGCCCAGCACATGCATGGCGATGTACATGCAGATGACCGTCACCGAAATGAACACCAGCACGAACCAGAATCCCGCGACGGTCAGCCCCGAGAACACCTCGGGGTCTTTTTTCCGCACCTTCAGCAGCAGCACCAGAAAGGTCAGATAGACGATGCTCGACATCTGCAAAACGGCGTCGAACCAGGAGCTGCCCATCATGAACGAGTAGGGTGTCGAACCTCCAGCTACCAGCATCACGCCGCCGAAGAGCGAGCCAATCCAGGGTTTTGCCGGTTTGGTCGCCCGTTTTTCATCCCCCTTCAGAATTTTTATCGTTGCGTAGAGCAGCGCGATGCTGCCTACCAAGTTGATCACTTCGGACATTTCAAGGAACCTCATGATGGTGTCGCCGGAGAGGTGATAGGCGAGCACAAACCAGCTTCCAGTCCAGTGCGGAATCATGAAGAGCGCGAAGCGGCGCACATCCTTCCGGCCAATCAGCAAGCCGTACCGGTAGAGCATGATGAGCGCCACGCCCCATTCAAGCGAGGAGGAGATATGAATCAGCCAGTTCAGCGGAGAGAGCAGCATCGGAACATCGTTAAAAAGTGTGATAACCCCGACGGGTTGGGATCGGCGTCAGCAATCGGGTCGAGACAAGTTTTCGTCAGTGTCCATCAACTTCCTTTGGCAAGGTGATAGACGTTCTTGGCCATGATCTTCATCTGCACGCTCCACGGTGCGGGCACCATCTTTTTGTAGAGGTATGAGCCGAAGGTGATGCCCTGCACATCCTTGTCGCGGCAGATCGCCACAAAGCTTTCGCGCAGCCTGTCGCTCTTGTAATAGACCGATTGCAGCACCTGTAGCCCAAAGAAGATGGGCGAGTAGAGTTTGCGGAATTTCTTTTCGTAGCTCGAAAGCGGCGTGTTGTTGCGGATGCGCTCGATCATCGCCTCCGCGCCGAGCTTGCCGGAGCGCATGGCGAAGAAGATACCCTCGCCGTTGGCCGGAGTCACCAGGCCCGCCGCGTCACCGACGAGAATGGCACGCTCCTGCGTGAAGGAGCGGCGCGGCTTCATCGGAATCTTGGCCGCCTCGTTGAGGTACGGTTTTTCTGAGATGCCGATCTTTTCGATGAAGCGGTGCTGCAACCGCTTGATGTCGTTGCGGTGCTCCTCGGTTCCCGTGCCGATAGCGATGTGGTCGGTTTTCGGGAAGATCCAGCCGTAGAAATCGGGCGAGACCTCGCCGTCGAACCAGATTTCCACCAGCTCCTCGTAAGGCTTCAGCTCGTCGCAGTAGTTGAAACGCTGCTGCATGGCGATCACCTTCAGATCGTTCGGCGGAAAGCCCAGCTCGTCGGCGGTTTTGGAGTTTGCGCCGTCCGCGCCGATGACGAACGAAGCCTCGACCGGCGGCAGTACCTTGCCCTCCTTGTTGAAGAGGTGGATCGTGAAGCGGTCAGCCGAACGGTCGATCTTTTTCACCAGCGCTTCGAGCAGCTCCGCGCCCGTCTTCTGCGCCTTTTCGCGAAGGTAGCGGTCGAACCGCTCGCGGCGCACCATGCCGACGTAGCCGTTCGGCATGTGCATGAAGATGGTTTCGCCCTTCGGTGAGCGCACGCTCATGCGGGTCAGCTTCTTCTCGACCAGCTCGTCGGGAATGTCAAACTCCTCGATCAGGCCAAGCGGAATCGCGCCCCCGCACGGCTTGACGTTGGCAAGGTTGCGTTCGATGAGGATGGTCGAGTGCCCCGCCTTGGCCAGAATCTCCGCTGCGGCAGCGCCCGACGGGCCTCCTCCTATGATTGCGACATCGTAAAGCATTTCAGTTGACTTGTTAATCAATCATTTTCTCAGAACTCAGGTTCTTTGTCATTCTGAACGAAGTGAAGAATCCAGTTTCCCAAGATCAGTAATAAGCTGATTATTTATAGTCACTTACGAGACTCTTCTGGATTCTTCGCCCGACTTTGTCGGACTCAGAATGACATTCCTATAAAATGGAGTCATCTGAAAAATCTCGTACGTCTCGCTGAGACAACTCCAATTAATTCATCCTCTTAAACCAGTTTTGAGGCCAGGAACTCCTTCGCCTTCGACATCTCGATCCGCTCCTGCGCGGCGGTGTCGCGGTAGCGCACGGTGATGGTTCCGTTTTCCAGCGTGTCGTGATCGACCGTGAAGCAGAAGGGCGTGCCGATCTCGTCCTGACGGCGGTAGCGCTTGCCGATCGACGCCGCGTCGTCGTACTGCACCATGAAGTTCTCCGACAGGTCACGGCAGAGCTGCGCGGCTTTTTCACCCATCTCGCCCTTCTTCATCAGCGGCAGCACGGCGGCTTTCACCGGAGCCACCTTCGGTGCGAGTTTCAGCATCACGCGCGGCTCGCCATCGACCACATCTTCCCGGTAGGCGTCCGACAGCAGTGCGAGGAAGGTGCGGTCGCAGCCCGACGAGGTCTCGACGACGTAGGGAATGTAACGCTCGTTGGAGGTCTGGTCGATGTACTCCATGCTCTTACCGGAGAATTCCTGATGCTGGGTCAGATCGAAATCGGTGCGCGAGTGGATGCCCTCGATCTCCTCCGTGCCGAACGGGAACTCGAACTTGATGTCGTAGGCCAGGTCGGCGTAGTGGGCCAGCTTGTCGTGCTTGTACCAGTGCAGCTTCTCTTGGGTCATGCCGAGCGTCTCGGAGTACCAGCGGAAGCGCTCCTCGCGCCACGCCTCGAACGCTTCGAGCTGCGTGCCGGGCTTGACGAAATACTGCATCTCCATCTGCTCGAACTCCACCATGCGGAAGATGAAGTTGCCCTTCACGATCTCGTTGCGGAAAGCCTTGCCGATCTGCGCAATGCCGAACGGCACCTTCATGCGCGACGCTTCGCGGACGTTGTGGAAGTTCACGAAGATGCCCTGCGCGGTTTCGGGACGAAGATAGACCACGCCGCCCGAACCGGCGATTGCGCCCATGTTGCACTGGAACATCAGGTTGAACTGACGCACCTCCGTCCAATCCGCCGAGCCGGTATCGGGAGCCTTGATGCCTGCCTCGATAATGATATTGTAGAGCGTGCGGTTCGGATCTTCAGTGCCGTCCGCAGCCTCATACGCGACCTTGACAGCTGCCGCTTCGGCCTCCTTGCCGTCGCGCTCCAGCTTTGCGATGTGGTTTTCGATCAGGTGATCGGCGCGGTAGCGGCGCTTGGTGGTTTTGTCGTCGATCAGCGGATCGTTGAAGCTCGCCACATGGCCCGAAGCCTCCC
>DRSQ01000155.1 GCA_011372505.1 Chlorobaculum parvum
TAGCCCTTGTCCCTCTGCAGCCATTGCCACATGCGATACACGCCGTAGTAAGGTTTTTTCAGGTACTGATGATCGATTGATCGCATAAGCTCAAGGTTTAGCTTCGACGCCTTTTTTGACTGGTAATACAGCCCTGAACGGTGGATCGAGAGCAAATCGCATTGCCGTGTCATGCTGAGTTCTGGATGTTCTTTCTCAACCATAGATCGTCTTTCAGACAGGGATTTTACGACTGCAATTTTTTTTTGAGCCAGTCGACTTCAACCTTCAGCTGACCTATGGTCTTATAGAGTTGCTCGGCTTCTTGCTCGTGATCTTGCTCGGCTTTCTGAGCCTTATCGCCTTTTGAGAATACATCGGGAGCTTTTTCCAGAAACTCCCGTTTCCACTGGGTAATCTGATTTGGATGGATCTCGTGTTTCTGGGCGAGCTCTGTCAGGGTAAGACGCTCGCTGAGGGCTTCAAGGACGACCTTGGTTTTGAATTCTGCGCTGAATTTCCGGCGGGTTCGTTTCATGATGACTGCTGGTTTTGTTGTTTGTTTCCAATTTAACCAGCTGTCCTGTTTTTGGGGAGTGGCTCAAAAAATATCCGTTCGTCATTTTGGACAAGAAGAGCGCGCGTATGTACGTGTTTACTTCTGAGGGCGTTCCCGTTGGGGGTGCGCCCGCTTTACTTGGTATGAGCGTCGGAGATATTTTGCCGGCTGGCATAGCGGGGAAGCCTCTCTCCAAAATCCCTCCGAAAGACCGCATTACCCAAGCGGGACGTTTTTTTGCGCGTAAGGGGTATGATAACCACGATAAAGTGGTGCTCTGGGTTGATTTTGCGACTCGGCTTGCCATTCACGAGGTGATTAATGTCCCTGGGCAACGGCATCCGCAGCGGCTTGAAACCACGACAACAAAGGATAATCGCATCTCTTGGGGGTGCATCAATGTTCCGATTGCTTTTTTTCATTCAACCCTTATGGGTACTCTCAGCTCTGGCAAGGGATATGTGTATATCCTGCCCGAAGTGCTTCCTGTCGCTGATTTTTTTGGCTTCAACAGCTCGAAGGTGATTGAGTATATGCAAAAAGAGTAAGCTTCTTCCTGGCTGCACATGCCAGTGGTCCAGGTGGTTGTTTGTCTCGTTTTCTGCTGTGCTCGACTTAAAACAGCACCGCATTTCCCGTCATTGTCAGGGAGATTGTGACGCCTCAATCCATGCACGATCCCCATTCCCATTCTTTTCTCTTCTCTTTCCCGCCGGATTATATCCACTGCTTTTCCAGCTATGCCAAGAGAGTTAAGCATTCCCTTTGCAAGGTTTGATCCGCAATTCAGAACATTGCGGACCAAACCTTTTTATTCCTCGCCATTCATGTGTTGTTGAGACAATAGTCGCGGATAGTTCAGAGGTCAAGGTTCATGCTGGCCGAAAAGTTTGATCAAGCCCTCCGGTGAGTGAGCATCCGTGCCGGAGTGTGTGTAGATGCCAAGCCGCTTGAAATTCTCGGCTGTGGCTTGTGCTTGTTCGCCATAGGTGCCCAGCAAGCTGGGCAGGTTTTGCTGGAACGCGCAATGGTGATCAATCAGCCAGGTGAGCAGCTTGTTATCGCGCTTTCCTGGAGTAAACGACGATTGGTCGTTGAGATGGGGTAAATGGAAGAATGTTTTAAGTTTCGATAGTTTCTTGGGTTGCGCTGTGCTTTGCTGCTCATGGAACAGTTCGGAGCGTTCGGGATGGGCAATCATCGGAATGAGATTTTTCCGGATGAGCGCAGAGAATGTGTCCTGAACCATACCAGGGTAGGTATGGGGTGGAAACTCGATCAGCAGGTATCTGGTATTTTCGAGCGGCATCAGGTCGCTCATGAATTTCATGAAATTACTGTCAAGAAAGTATTCCCTGCCACACAGCAGCTGCAGGGCAATTTTTTCTTGATTCAGCGCATTCTGAAGGTCGCTGACGGCCGTTTTTACGGTGTTATTATCGGCCTCGTAGAGGCCTTTGATCAAATGAGGGGTGCAGTACACCGTATCGTATCCAGCGTTGACAAGTAATTTTGCCATTTCGATCGACTCGTCGATGGTTGTCGGCCCATCATCGATGTTTGGCAGCAAGTGGCAGTGGTAGTCAGTCATTTTGGCACAAAGGATACAGCTTTTCTTTAGCTTAACAGCAAAAATGTACCGATAATTCTTGGGAAGTTACACAGGAGAGCAGTCTTGCTGTGTGCAAAAGTCCAAACATTTCAGGATGAACTTCAGCTCGACAGAACGATGAGGAGGCAGACTGCTTCCAGGTCTTTTTCTGGCTTGTGTGCTGAGGGGAGGACTGGGGGATTGGCCAACGCAGGAGACACAACCTCGTAACTATCCGTTAAAAGACTACGGGTAGTTATGAGGGCTGTGAAATAGGGATTATGCCAGATTGGCGACGTATTCCGTCGAGCGTTATTTTTTCTCGTAGCGGAAGCTGTCGAGGAAGCTGGTATCGAACTCGCCGCTTCTGAAGACCGGGTCGTGCATGACCTGTTTGTGGAACGGAATGGTGGTTTTGATGCCCATCACGATGAACTCGTCGAGTGCCCTGGACATGCGGGCGATCGCTTCGTCGCGGGTGTGGGCTGTGACAATGAGTTTGCCGATCATAGAGTCGTAGTTGGACGGCACCACGTAGCTTGCATAGCAGTGTGAATCGATTCTGACGCCTGGCCCGCCCGGCGTGTGGAACACCTGAACTTCACCCGGTGAAGGCCTGAACATGTGCTCGGGGTCTTCGGCGTTGATGCGGCACTCGATGGAGTGGCCTCGCGGCTCAAACACTTTGCCTTTAAGACTTCCACCAGCGGCGATGCGGATCTGCTCCTTGACCAGATCGACATCATAGCGCTGCTCGGTCACGGGATGCTCCACCTGGATACGGGTGTTCATTTCCATGAAGTAGAAATTCTTGTGCTTGTCGAGCAGGAACTCGATGGTGCCGGCGCCTTCGTAGTTGATCGCCTTGGCGGCAGCAACGGCCGCTTTGCCCATTTTCGCGCGCAGGGCTTCATCTACAACCGGAGACGGGGTCTCCTCGATCAGCTTCTGGTGGCGGCGCTGCACGGTGCAGTCACGCTCGCCGAGATGCACCACGTTGCCTTGCTGGTCAGCCAGAATCTGGATTTCGATGTGGCGTGGATTTTCAAGAAACTTCTCGATATAGACGCCGCTGTTGCCGAATGCCATGCCGGCTTCGCTCTGTGCGGTCTTGAGATTTTTTTCGAGTAACTCCTCTTCATAGACTACTCGCATACCCTTGCCGCCGCCGCCTGCGGTCGGCTTGATGATGACCGGGTAGCCGATCTTTTTAGCGGTTTCGATAGACTGAGCGACATCATCGACCAGCCCCTCACTGCCGGGAACGACGGGAACGCCAGCGGAAATCATGGTGGCTTTGGCAGTGTTTTTGTCGCCCATCCTGTTGATCATGTCAGCTGATGGGCCGATGAACTTGATATTCGAGGAGTGGCACACCTCTGAAAAATCGGCGTTTTCGGCTAGGAAGCCGTAACCGGGATGAATGGCGTCAGCGTTGGTGACTTCGGCAGCCGCGATAATGCGCGGGATGTTCAGATAGCTTTCACGTGAAAGCGGCGGGCCGATACAGACGGCCTCGTCTGCATATTTGACATGAAGAGAGTCGATATCGGCGGTCGAATAGACAGCGACAGTGCAGATGCCCATCTCCCGACAGGTATGCATAACCCTTAAGGCGATTTCTCCACGGTTGGCTATAAGTATTTTTTTAAACAAGGTGCTGTACTGGTTGGAAGTTATGGCTTGATTCGGAACAGAACCTGATTGTATTCGACAGGCTGACCGTTTTCAACGAGAATTTCGACGATGGTACCGGAGCCCTCTGTCTCGATCTCGTTCATGAGCTTCATGGCTTCGATAATGCAAAGCACATCGCCAGCCTTTACCTTGTCGCCTTCATTGACAAACGCTTCGGCGTCCGGTGAAGGGGAGCGGTAAAAGGTGCCCACAATCGGAGAGTGAATTTCAACGAGATCACCGGCAGCGGCCGGTGCCGGTTGTTCCTGAACGGCGGCCGGACGCTGAACCGGTTGCACGGGCTGAACGGGTTGGGCAATGGCCGGTGCGGTCGGCAATACAGCTTGGGCTTTCGAACTGTTCCGTCTCAGCGTGATTTCGGACTCGTCTTGCTTGATGATCACTTCATCAAGAGACGAGCCGTTGACAATCTCGATAAGCTGCTGGATTTCCTTGAGGTTCATGAGTGTGGTCTTAAATTTTTTTGCGCAATTCAGTTGTGAGTGGCAAGTTAATCACTTTTTAACTCTATCCATGTACTCGCCGCTCCGGGTGTCGATCCGGATAATGCTGCCGGTCTGGATGAACATGGGAACGTTCACCTCGGCTCCGGTTTCGACGATGGCCGGTTTGGTGCCGCTGGTAGCCCGGTCGTCCTTGGTGGCGGGGCTGGTTTCGGTTACCTCAAGCTCGACAAACGTCGGCAGCTCAACTTCAAGGATCGAACTGTCATCGGCAAACACGATATCGACCATCACGGTATCCTTGATAAATCGGGATGACGGACCGATGGCCACTTCAGGCACGTTGATCTGGTCAAAGGTTTCGGTATCCATCATGACATAATCTTCACCGTCACGGTAAAGATATTGGTATTTTTTTCTCTCGGTGACGATGACATCGACCTGTTCGGTAGCACTGAAGCGATACTCGACGTTCCGGCCGGTCTTGAGGTTTTTCATGCTGGCCTGATAGAAGGCGCGAAGGTTGCCGGGCGTGCGGTGCACAAGGCTTTCGATGCTGTGGGGTTCACCCTTCCAGCGGATGATCGCTCCTTTTGAGATGTTGCTTATTGAAACCATGACGTGATTTGGTAAAACAGGCTATACCGTGCGGTGCCTGTGTAGCAATGGTTAAATGAAAAAAGAAATTGAATATAACACTGCCGGCATTCAATACCAATGACGAGCCAAAACCCGCCCGGAACAGGCGTAAAAACAAGTTGGATGTTTGTTTATCAGTCTGTAAATTGATCTTATAGTAGTAATTGGAAAGAGATAAGCTATTTTTCCTCCAACGTAAATCTTACACTTCTTATGTCGAAAGCCGAGTTAGTAGAACAAATCGCCGCAGAGACCGGCATGACCAAAGCGGAAGCTGAAAGAGCTGTTAACGCTTTCATCAACGTTGTGACCTCTACTTTGAAAGGTGGAGATGATGTAACCCTCGTTGGGTTCGGAACCTTCACGACCGGTGAGCGTGCTGAGCGTCAGGGCCGCAACCCCCAGACTGGTGAAACCATTACCATTGCTGCTAAAAAAGTGGTCAAGTTTAAACCGGGGAAGGGACTTAAAGATGAAATTGGCTGTTAACCCTCTGCCGAAAAAGAAGTTATCATCGATCGATTGTTAAGAGTCCATCATATGCTTGTGCAGTGATGGACTTTTTTTATCAGGAGTATGCACGTTATGGCTGCCAAAGTTGTCCTTGATTTTGAAAAACCCCTCTATGAGCTCGAAGAGAAGCTCAGCGAAATGAGGGTGTACCTGAAAAGCGGAGAGTTTGATGCTCGTACGGAAAGCCGCGAGAGCCTGAGAGGTGAAATCGAAGCCCTTGAGGCCAAGGTTGAATCACTTCGCAAAACTATTTACAAGAACCTGACCCGGTGGCAGAAGGTGCAGCTGGCACGCCACCCGGAGCGTCCTTATACGCTCGACTACCTCTACATGATGACGAAAGATTTCGTCGAGTTGTCGGGCGATCGTCAATTCGGAGACGACAAGGCGATCATCGGAGGGCTGGCGCGTCTGGAAGACAAGGATTCCGTTTTTTCGCAAAGCGTTATGGTTATCGGGCACCAGAAAGGGCGCGACACCAAGTCGAACCTCTACCGGAACTTCGGTATGGCGCAGCCTGAAGGGTATCGCAAAGCGCTTCGCCTCATGAAAATGGCCGAGAAGTTTGGCAAGCCGGTCATCACCCTGATCGATACTCCAGGGGCTTTTCCTGGCATCGAGGCTGAAGAGCGCGGGCAGGCTGAAGCGATTGCTCGCAACCTCTACGAAATGGCTGGCCTCAAGGTGCCGGTCATCTGCGTTATCATCGGTGAGGGGGCCAGCGGTGGAGCTATCGGCATTGGCGTGGGCGACCGCATCCTGATGGCTGAAAACTCCTGGTACTCGGTCATCTCGCCGGAAAGCTGCTCCTCGATTCTCTGGAGAAGCTGGAACTACAAGGAGCAAGCGGCTGAAGCGCTTCAACTCACTGCTGACGACCTGCTTTCACAGGGTATCATTGACCGTATTGTGCCTGAGCCACTCGGTGGCGCGCATCAGAAGCCGGAAGTGATGGCCTCAACCCTCAAATCGATGCTGATTGAGGAGTTGCAGGGGCTGCTGAACAAAGATTCCAGTGGTTTGGTTGATGAACGTATCGCGAAGTTCTCTTCGATGGGAGTGTGGAACGAGGAAGAGTAATTGATAATTGACAATGGACAGTTGATAATGATTCAATTATCAACTGTATGGGCGGACCTGTGTGTCCGCCCGTACAAGACTACGACCAGCCAGGCAACGGGGGTTGCCCCTACAAAACAAAAAAACCGGCCAGAAGCCGGTTTTTTTGTTGATCTGCTGTGTATAGCTTACTTGATCGTCCAGGTGCTGGAGCCGGTCAGCAGCTCGTCGAGCGTGCCTTCGCCGTTCTCTTGGGCTTTTTCGATCTGGGCGTCCAGAGCCTCTTCGTAGGTAAAGCGGTCCTCGACGTAGAAGATCCCGAAAGGCCTCGGCAGCACATCCTCGGAAGCGTTCGGATCGTCGAAGAAACGCGACAGGAGGTTGGCCTTGTTGAAGTCGTTCTCGTCGTGAATCCAGAGGTCATCTTTCGAGACCGAAGAGTCGTTCAGATCGACAACGACCGGCGTGAAGCCGTCGAGGCGAATGCCCTTGTCGCTCTCCTTGCCGAACACCAGCGGCTTGCCATGCTCAACGTAAAGGGTCGTGTCGGCTTTGCGCTCGCGGTCGGTGAACGGAGCAAAACAGCCGTCGTTGAAGATCGGGCAGTTCTGGTAAATCTCGATCATTGCAGTGCCTCTGTGCTCTGCGCCGCGCTTGAACACCTCGCGGATGTACTTGCCATCGCGATCCATCACCCTGGCCACGAACGTGCCGCCCGAGCCGAGCGTCATGGCGATGGTGTTCATCGGATAGTCGATCACGCCCTGCGGCGAGGTGACGGTGCGCTGTCCGAGCTTCGAGGTCGGCGAGTACTGACCTTTCGTCAGACCGTAGATCTCGTTGTTCAGGAGAATGATGTTGAGATCGGGATTCCTCCTGATGGTGTGAATAAAGTGGTTGCCGCCGATTGAAAGGGCGTCGCCGTCACCGGTTGCGACCCAGACGCTCAGCTCGGGGTTGGCAGCCTTCAGGCCGCTGGCTACAGGCAGGGCGCGGCCATGGATGCCGTGCAGACCGTAGGTGTCGACGTAGTAGGGAAGGCGCGACGAGCAGCCGATGCCGGAGATCACCGCGACCTCTTCGGTCTTGAGCCCGAGTTCGGCCATGGCGCTTTTAAGCTGCTGGAGGACGGCGTGGTCACCGCAGCCGGCACACCACTTGGGTTCCTGGTTTGACGTGAAATCCTTCGCCGTCAGTTGGGTATGGGTTTCGGTCATGATTTAGAGCTCCTTTACGATATCGGTGATTTTTGCTTCGAGTTCCATCTCGTTGAACGGCAGACCTTCGACCTTGGTATAGCTGACCGGCTCGATAAGGAAGCGGTCCCTGATGATGTGCACCAGCTGGCCGTTATTGTTCTCCGGGATGAGCACTTTTTTGAATTTTCCGAGAAGCTCACCGAGGTTCTTCGGGAATGGGTTGAGGTAACGCAGGTGTGCATGCGAGACTTTGTGACCCGTCTCGACGGCGCGCTCGACGGCGATTTTGATGGCGCCGTAAGTCGAGCCCCAGCCGAGCACGAGCAGGTCGCCGGACTCTTCTCCGTTGTCGATGGTCTGATCAGGCACGATATCGACGACGCGCTCGACCTTTTCGGCGCGAAGCTTGGTCATCAGGGCATGGTTTGCCGGATCGTGCGAAACATTACCGGTCTGATCCCACTTCTCCAGGCCGCCGATGCGGTGCTCAAGGCCCTTCGTTCCGGGTTTGGCCCACTCCCTGACGCCGCGCTCGTCACGCTTGTAGGGCAGGTACGGCTCGTCATCGGCTTTGCGCTCTTTGGCGAAGACCGGGGTGATCTTGGCCAGTGAATCGCCGGAAGGAACCAGCATCGGTTCGGAGCTGAAAGCGAGGTAGCCGTCGGTCAGGCAGATCACTGGGGTCATGTACTCGACGGCGATTTTTGCTGCCTCGTAGGCGGCGTAGAAGCAATCAACAGGCGAGTAAGCTGCGATGACCGGCACCGGAGCGTCGCCGTGGCGACCAAACATGGAGATGTAGAGGTCGGACTGCTCGGGTTTGGTCGGCAGGCCGGTCGAGGGACCGCCGCGCTGCACGTTGACCACCACAAGCGGAATCTCGAGAATCATGGCAAGGCCGAGCGCTTCGCTCTTGAGCGCGAGGCCGGGGCCGGAGGTGCTGGTTGCCGCCAGAGAACCGCCGTAGGATGCGCCGATGCTGGTCAGCACACCAGCGATTTCGTCTTCAGCCTGGAAGGTCTTGACGCCCCACTTCTTCAGGTTTGCCAGGGTCTGCAAAATCTCGGTTGCCGGAGTGATCGGGTAGGAGCCGAGGAACAGTTGCAGGTCAGCCTTTTTGGCCGCGGCGGCCAGACCGATAGCCGAAGCCTCGTTGCCGGTTACGCGGCGATAGGTGCCGGGCTTCTTGCCTGCCGGAGCGACCGTGAATCGACCGAAGTCGGAAAACATGGTCGTGGTCTCGCCGAAGTTGAAACCGGCCTTGACAGCCTTGATATTGGCATCGGCGATATCGGCCTTTTTCTTGAATTTCGTCTTAAGCGTCTCGACGGTGGTGTCGATCGGCAAGCTGTAAAGCCAGTAAAGCACGCCGAGCACGAACATGTTCTTGCAACGATCGATGTTCTTGATGCTCAGGCCGGTATCAGCCAGGGCTTTACGGGTAAGGGAGATAACCGTGATGTCGAAGACGCGGTAATCATCCAGGCTGCCATTGGTCAGCGGATTGTTCTCTTCGCCGTAGCCCGAAAGGCGCAGGTTTTTTGCGTCGAAGCCATCGCTGTCAGCAATGATGATGCCTCCGTGGTGCAGGTTGTGCAGGTTGGCTTTCAGTGCGGCGGCGTTCATGGCGATCATGACGTCAAACTTTGCACCGGGGGTGTAGATGGCCTTGCTGCCGAACTGCATCTGGAAGCCGGAAACACCCGAGATGGTTCCGGCAGGAGCGCGGATTTCCGAAGGGAAGTTGGGAAAGGTGTTCAGGTCCGAGCCATAAACGGCCACCGTGTTGGCAAACTGGGTGCCGGTAAGCTGCATGCCGTCACCGGAGTCACCGGCAAAAAGCACTGACACGTTGGTTTTTGTTATTGCCATGTCATTCTTGTTTAAGATTGCAGTGTCACTCATTGATAGATCCACTTCCTTTTACGGAAAAAAGACTATGACGACAATACCCTCCTCTTCATGAACGAGTCATGTCATGGAGTGGATGTCGTGATTTTATGGAGAAAAGCTCTCAACGGCGGGTTCGGGAAGACAATACTCAACCCTTTGGCGCTATTTTGCCAATCGTTAAATATACATTTCCCGGATTGTCGATGCAAGAACCTTTTGCTGGCTATTGCTCCTTTTTCTTCTCGACAACCATGTTGTTCTCTTTTAGCCAAGCCTGCCACTCCTGCTCTTCCCTGACGGGGCATTCGGTGCTCAGATCGCAGATGTCACAACGCATGATGCCGTAAATCTGCTCCATCCAGCAACCGATCTCACTCTTTTCCACCTCGTTGACATGGTTCGGATTTGCCATGTTTTTTTTGATCCCGATGTCCATCAGGTCGAGGATGTCTTTTCTCTTTTTCGGATCTTCGATTCCCCAGCTCATAATGTCTCTGCGCTTAACGATTGAGAGAAGAGTCGTTCTGGACAGGCGCAGGGGCCTGCCGCTACAAGTCACTACAGCCAGACCCGCGTGTCTGGCCTGCACAATTAATTAATATAGTGTCTTTTTTGTTAAGACCATTGCGGGGGCCGGCATGTGCAGCGTTTCCAGCCAAAAACATCGCCCACAAAATCCGCTGGCATGAAGGCGTAAAAAACCTTAAATTCCGGACCGTATACCGCTGTTCACGCCTATTGTCAGGGCGTTGCAGCTCAATCCCACCGGGTATTGCCGCACTGCCATTCACGCTCCGGCAAACACCCGCAAGCAACAGACACTTATGAATTCACGAGAGATACGACAGTCATTCCTGGATTTTTTTGCCGCCAAGGAGCACCGGATTGTCCGCTCGGTTCCGGTCATTCCTGCCGAGGATCCGACTCTGCTCTTCACCAACGCCGGCATGAACCAGTTCAAGGACGTGTTTCTCGGCAAGGGCACGCGGGAGTACAACCGCGCCGCCGACACGCAGAAGTGCATCCGCGCCTCGGGCAAGCACAACGACCTCGAAGATGTGGGACGCGACACCTATCACCACACCTTTTTCGAGATGCTCGGTAACTGGTCGTTTGGCGACTATTATAAAAAAGAGGCGATCGGTTGGGCGTGGGAGCTGATGACCGAGGTTTGGAGGCTTCCGAAAGAGCGGCTGTACGCCACGGTCTATCACGACGACGAGGAGAGCCTCAAGCTCTGGCAGAGCGAAACCGACATCGATCACTCGCACATCCAGAAGTTCGGCAACAAGGATAACTTCTGGGAGATGGGTGAAACCGGCCCGTGTGGGCCCTGCTCGGAGATTCATATCGACCTGACGCCGGACGGTTCGGGCGGCCCGCTCGTCAACGTCGGAGATCACCGGGTCATCGAGCTGTGGAACCTGGTTTTCATCCAGTACGACCGTCAGGCTGATGGCAGCCTCGAACCGCTGCCGCAGAAGCATGTCGATACCGGCATGGGCTTCGAGCGCGTGACGGCCGTGCTTCAGGGCAAGTCCTCGAACTACGACAGCGACGTCTTCACCCTACTCTTTGACCGCATCACCGAACTGACTGGCGTGCGCTACACCGCCTCGCTGGACAGCGCAACCGA
>DRSQ01000156.1 GCA_011372505.1 Chlorobaculum parvum
AACCTGCATAGCGGCGTTGTCAACGTACATGTCCACCAGTTCGATTTCCGGGAAATCCTGATGCACTTCGTGCACGATGTTGCGCCAGAACTGCGAGACTTCAAGCACATTAGCCTTCTCGATCGAGGTGACCTTCGCGTTGCCGCGTTTCTGAGCGTACTCGAACGCCAGTCGTGCGATACGTTCGACTTCGTGACGCTCGTACACCATCGTGTTCCAGCCGCGCTTTTCGTCGTAGCCTCTTGGCTGGCCGAAGTAGATGCCGCCGGTCAGCTCGCGGAACACCATGAAGTCGGTACCCTGCACCACCTCCGCGCGAAGCGTCGATGACGACACGAGCGCGTCATAGACCTTTGCCGGACGCAGGTTTGCGAAGAGTCCAAGCTCCTTGCGAATTCTCAAAAGTGCCGCTTCGGGCTTCTGCTCGTGGGGCAGGCTCTCCCATTTCGGGCCGCCGACCGCGCCGAGCAGCACGGCGTCGCACTTCTTGCACGCTTCGAGCGTCTCGTCGGTCAGCATCGAGCCGTGCACGTCATACGAAGCGCCACCGAAGAGGTGCTCCTCGACCTCGAACTCGAAGCCGTGTTTTTTCGCGACGGCGTCGAGCACGGCGAGAGCACCGGCCACCACTTCGGGGCCGATGCCATCGCCGGGTATTGATACGATTTTGTACATTTTCCTCCCCTTACTTCTTCTTGAGCCAGCTCATCATGCCGCGCAGCTTCTCGCCGACCTTCTCGATCGGGTGCTGGCGGTTGCTCTCGCGAAGCTCGTTGAGCTTTTTGTAGCCGCCGTTGCACTCGTCGATGAACTCGCGGGCGAAACGACCGTCCTGGATCTCTTCGAGAATCTTTTTCATCTCGGCTTTTGCGGCGGAAGCCACGACGCGCGGCCCGCGGGTCATGCCGCCGTATTCGGCGGTGTCGCTGACCGAGTAGTTCATGCGCGAAAGGCCACCTTCGTAGTAGAGATCGACGATGAGCTTCAGCTCGTGCATGCACTCGAAGTAAGCCAGCTCTGCAGGGTAGCCCGCCTCGGTAAGAGTCTCAAAACCAGCCTTGATGAGTTCAGCAGAACCGCCGCACAGCACAGCCTGCTCGCCGAACAGGTCGGTTTCGGTCTCGTCCTTGAAGTTGGTCTCGATCACGCCAGCCTTGGTGCCGCCGATGCCTTTTGCCCATGCAAGCGCCTGAGCTTTTGCGTCGCCGGTGGCGTCCTGGTGCACCGCAATGAGGCACGGTACGCCGTTGCCTTCGGTGTAGGTGCGGCGAACGAGGTGGCCGGGGCTTTTCGGAGCGATCATGATGACGTTCACGTCATCCGGAGGCATGATCTGCTTGTAGTGAATATTGAAGCCGTGGCCGAACGCGAGCGTCGCGCCCGATTTCAGGTTCGGTGCGATTTCGTTGTCATAGACGCTTTTCTGGGTCTGATCCGGCAGGAGAATCATAATAATATCTGCCCACTTGACCGCTTCGGCGACCGTATCCACCTTCAGACCGGCCTCGCGAGCCTTGTCGCAGGAGGCGCTGTCGGTGCGCAGGCCGACGCAGACGTTCATGCCGCTCTCCTTCAGGTTCAGCGCATGGGCGTGGCCCTGGCTGCCAAAGCCGAGCACGGCGATATTCTTGTTCTGCAGTGCCGCGAGATCGGCATCCTGCTCGTAATAGACGTTCATTGACATATTCGTATGGACTGGTTAGACGTACGTAGTGATAAAATCAGTGTTCTCCGCGGTGTATGGCTACCGCGCCCGACCGGGCGAGTTCCCGGATGCCGAACGGCCTGAAAAGGTCGATCGCCGTGTTGATTTTGTCCGGAGAACCGACGATCTCAATAGTAATGGATTTTTGCTTTATATCCACGACTTTTCCCTTAAAAACATTGATCAGCTCGAAAATCTCGGTTCGAGAGGTCGTGTTGAGTTTCAGGCTCATTAGGAGCAGTTCGCGTTCTACATGAGCCTGATGGGTCAGGTCGGAAACCTTGATGGTGTCGACCAGCCGGTTGAGCTGCTTGAGCACCTGGCTGATAATCTGGTCATCACCTCTGGTGACGATGGTCATGCGCGAGATTTCGGTGTTTTCGGTCTCGCCGATGGAGATGCTCTCAAGGTTGAAGCCGCGGGCGCTGAACATGGCAGCAACCCGGTTTAGTGTGCCGAACTTGTTTTCGACCAGAACGGAAATAATGTGTCTCATAGGATGCTTAAACCATTGTTTTTGGATTCAGTCTGGCCAGCAGCATGTCGGAGATCGATGCGCCGGCGGGAACCATAGGGAACACCATGTCCTTGCGGATGACCCTGAAATCGACCAGCACCGGTCCGTCGTTGTAGGCAAGCGCTTCATCGATCGCCTTGCGGGCCGATTCGGGATTGTCAGCGCTCATGGCCTTGCAGCCGAACGCTTCGGCAACCTTCACGAAGTCGGGGTTGCTCTCCTCCAGATCGGTGAAGGTGTACTTCTCCTCGTGGAACAGCTCCTGCCACTGGCGCACCATGCCGAGATAGCTGTTGTTGATCAGGAATATCTTGACCGGCAGCTTGTTATGTACCGCCGTGACCAGCTCCTGGATGTTCATCATCAGACCGCCGTCGCCGGTAAAGAGAATAACCGGGCGATCAGTCACGCCGAAGGCCGCGCCAAGCGTGGCGGGCAGGCCGTAGCCCATCGTGCCGAGTCCACCACTGGTGATAATCGAACGCGGTTCGGTGAATTTGTAGTACTGCGCGGTCCACATCTGGTGTTGACCGACGTCAGTAATGACTACCGCATGGCCTTTGGTTTTTTTGGAAACTTCGTCGATGACGAACTCGGTTTTGAGCGAGTCGGGTTCGATGGTGTAATCCATCGGGCACTGCTTGCGCCATGCCTCGATCTTGTCGAGCCATTCACTGTGGTCAACCGTGCCTTTTGGCAGCGCTTCGAGCACGGAGGCGAGGAAGTCTTTTGAATCGCCCACAACCGGCAGATCGACCTTGATGTTCTTGTCCACGTTGGTCGGGTCGATGTCGTTGTGGATTTTGTAGGCCTGCGTGGCAAAAGTGTCCACCTTGCCCGTGACGCGGTCATCGAAACGCGCGCCGACAGCGATCAAGAGGTCGCACGAGTTGATC
Organism: Chlorobaculum parvum; assembly: GCA_011372505.1. Lineage (GTDB taxonomy): Bacteria > Bacteroidota > Chlorobiia > Chlorobiales > Chlorobiaceae > Chlorobaculum > Chlorobaculum parvum_B. The sequence continues at coordinate 3,119 of DRSQ01000156.1, forward strand.
GCCTGGTTGGCCCAGTAGGTGCCGTGCATACCGAGCATCCCCATCGAGAGCGGATGGTCGCCGGGAAAAGCGCCAAGTCCGTTCAGGGTCATGGTAACCGGAATCTGTTGCTCGATGGCAAGCTTGCGCAACTCTTCCGATGCGTCGGACGTAATGATACCACCACCGATATAAAGCAGCGGGCGTTTTGCTTTGGTAATCATTTTGGCCACTTTCTGCACCTGATTTGCGTGGCACTTGATCGTCGGCTTGAAACCGCGGATTTCAACCTTCTCCGGCCACTCGAAGTTACAGATGGCGTTGAGCACATCCTTGGGCATATCGACCAGCACCGGGCCAGGCCGTCCGTGCGTGGCCAGGTAGAACGCCTTGCGGATGGTTGCCGCCAGCTCGCGGACATCCTTCACGAGGAAGTTGTGCTTGGTGATGGGCCGGGTGATGCCGACGATGTCCGCTTCCTGGAATGCGTCGTTGCCGATGAGCGAGCTGGGCACCTGGCCGGTGAAGACCACCATCGGCGACGAGTCCATGTAGGCGTTGGCGATGCCGGTGACTGTGTTGGTCGCACCGGGGCCGGAGGTGACCAGCACTACGCCGGGCCTGCCGGTGGCGCGGGCGTACCCCTCGGCCATGTGGGTCGCGCCCTGTTCGTGGCGGACGAGGATGTGCTTGATGTCTTCGACATCGTGCAGGGTTTCGTAAACCTTCAGCAACGCCCCGCCGGGGTAGCCGAAGATGTACTCGACGTTTTCACGCCGCAGGGACTCGAAAAATATTTCGGATCCGTTCAGTTTTTCTCCGTTGGTATGCATGGCTCGAAAAGATTGATTGTCATGCGAATGTGGCTGAAAAGTATTTCCGGCCACTGTTTCCGCAGCGTTAAAAATTGTTTGTCAAAACAGCGCCCGTGTTGGCCGAGGTCACCATCCTCGCATACCTCGACAGGTAGCCTTTCTTGATTTTCGGCTCGAACTCCGGCAGGGCTTCAATGCGCTGGCGGATCGTTTCGTCATCCAGATCGACCGTCATCGAACGCTCCGGAATGTCGATGGTGACCATGTCGCCGCTTTGTAGGGCGGCAATCGGCCCGTGGTCAGCGGCTTCGGGCGAGACGTGGCCAACACACGCGCCGCGCGATCCGCCGGAAAAGCGCCCATCCGTGATCAGTGCTACCGAGTCGCCGAGGCCGCGGCCCATTATGGCGCTGGTTGGCGAAAGCATCTCGGGCATCCCGGGTCCACCGCGTGGGCCTTCGTAGCGTATCACCACGACGTCGCCCGATTTGACGTCGCCGTTCATGATGCCCGCGATGGCGTCGTCCTGGCAGTCATACACCTTTGCCGGGCCGGTGTGCTTCATCATCGACGGGCTGACCGCTCCGGTCTTGACAACCGAGCCGTTCGGCGCAAGGTTCCCGTAGAGCACTGCGAGGCCGCCGGTGGCCGAGTAGGGATCCTCAACCGAGCGGATGACCGAGCGGTCGAGCACCTCGGCGTCAGCAATGTTCTCGCCGAGCGTCTTGCCGGTGACGGTCGGCGCCGACAGGTCGAGCAGCCCCTTGACCTTCGACAGCTCTTTTAGAATCGCCGAAATGCCGCCCGCACGATCCACATCTTCGATGTGCACCTCGGTGGTTGCCGGGCTCACCTTGCAGATGTAGGGTGTTTTGGCCGACAGGTCGTTTAGCTCCGAGAAATCGAACTCGAGTTCAGCCTCACTGGCAATGGCCAGCGTGTGCAGGATCGTGTTTGTGCTGCCGCCCATCGCCAGGTCGAGCGCAAAGGCGTTGAGCATCGACTGGCGCGACAGAATGGTGCGCGGGCGCACATCCTCTTTCACCAGATCGACGATGCGTCCGGCGGCGGCCTTGACCAGCTCGTTACGGCGCGGATCGGCAGCGAGGATGGTGCCGTTGCCGGGCAGCGCGAAGCCGAGCGCCTCGCAGAGGCAGTTCATCGAGTTGGCCGTGAACATGCCCGAGCAGGAGCCGCAACCGGGGCAGCCGCACTCTTCGATGGTCTGGAGTTCATCCTCCGTGATTTCACCAGTGCTGCACTGGCCGACCGCTTCGAAAACCGAGATGAGATCGACCGTCTTGCCTGATGGCGTGTGACCGGCCGACATCGGCCCGCCGGAGACGAAGATGACCGGTACGTTCGTGCGGAGCGCGCCCATCATCATGCCAGGGGTGATTTTGTCACAGTTCGGAATACAGACCAGTCCGTCGAGCCTGTGCGCCTCGACGACGGTCTCGACCGAGTCGGCGATCAGTTCACGGCTGGCCAGCGAGTAGCGCATACCGACGTGGCCCATCGCAATGCCGTCGCAGACGCCGATGGTGTTGAACTCGAACGGCACACCGCCCGCTTCGCGCACAGCCTCTTTTGCAATGCGTCCCAGCTCCTGCAGGTGCGCATGGCCAGGAATCAGCTCGTTGAAGGAGTTGCAGATGCCGATAAACGGTTTTGAATAATCGTTTCTTGTCGAAATAGCGCCGGTAGCTTTGAGCAGGCTGCGATGGGGAGCCTTTTCAAATCCTTTTTTTATGGTGTCAGATCTCATGAGTGATGGTACTAGTTAAGCGATTAGAAAACAAGAACGTCTGGACCTCTTTCTGCTGAAGCCCTGAAGTCTGAATCTATTGTCGAGAAAAAATACAATGGACTTGGCAAGGAGCTGGCAGTCAGGCTACATGAATGAGTACCTGTACGAGCAGTACCGATACGGTCTGGATAATGCCGGAGAGAAGGAGGGGGTGAAAATACCGTGCGGGAGCGGAAGCCGTGGCTTCAGGTCGGAATGCACCCGAATGCGTAGCGCGTCGGGTCATGAAATAAGCGGGGTTTGTAAACGGCATTGCTGTGATTCTGTTGTCGCGCCAGTTTATAAAGAAAATTGGAAATAATTTACAGTTTCCATGCTATTAAATCAAGCCGGATATTGACGGAATTCATAAAAAAAACAGCTATTTTTAGTGTGATTAGGGTGGTGTAAAAACCTGAAAATTTTATCTTGTTTGAATGCATTTTCTGGCTTTCCGCCATGAGCAGTTCGAGAGCAGGTTTTTCGATATCTGTGAACTTCCCGCAGAACCAGCTGGTTTGTCGATAAACTGGTAGGAAGTGTTCTCATCCGTTGGTGTGCTCTCGGGGTTATTAATAGTAGTAACAGTAAAAATCCTAGCATTATGCTGAATGTTCAGTCTTTTTCTGCACAGGATTTGCCTTCTTTTTTTCTGCTGTTGACTTTGGTTGGTTCTTTTTTGCTGCTTGGTGAACTGCTGACCCGGAAGTTTTCGGTCAGTTCGCTTGTTGTCAGAAAGGTGATTCACCTGAGTATGGGCGTTATAATGTTCTTTATTCCCACCTATTTCAGTTCCAATTTCTATCCCCTGATCGCTTCGCTGCTGTTTGCCGTTGTAGGGCTGGTAAGCCTGCGCGCCGGGTTGCTGACTTCGCTGCACGCCGAGCCGGTCAGGAATATCGATGACGAGGTGGTGCCCAGCTATGGCCCGGTGCTCTTTCCGCTGGTCTTTTTCCTGCAAGCGCTCGTGCTCTGGAACGGTCATGTCTGGATTCTCCAGACCTCCATGCTGGTGCTTGGCATCGGCGACGCTCTTGCGGCGCTGGTCGGCACCGCCGCCGGTGGACGCCACATCGAAGGGATGACGAATAGCCCGAAAAGCATCGAGGGTTCCGTTGCCATGTTCGTTTCCAGCCTGCTCATTCTGTCGGTCGCCCTGCTGGTATTCCGGCCTGCTTTTACTGGCGGTCTTGCCGGCGAGCCAATCTGGATGCTGCTGAGTCTCGCGTTATTGCTGGCCCTGCTCGTCACGGCTGTCGAGGCGCTGTTTTCCTATGGTCTGGACAATCTGTTCATTCCGGCGTCGATTGCCTATGTGCTTTATATCGTGGAGGTTACAAAGATGGCTACGGTCGAGGGATTGCTGCTCGGCGGGCTATTTGCTCTTCTGGTGTCGCTTTTGTCGATCAAGGCCAAATTTCTCAATAACAGCGGCGCGGCGGCGACCTTTCTGCTTGGCACCACCATTTTCGGCATCGGCGGTCTGATGTGGACGGTGCCGCTTCTGACCTTCTTTTTTCTCTCCTCGATTCTGTCCAAACTTGGCCGCAAGCGCAAGGCCCGCTTCGATCTTGTGTTCGAAAAAGGCTCCCAGCGTGATGCGGGGCAGGTGTACGCCAATGGCGGCATCGCCTGGATCATGATGGCCCTGTACTCGCTGTTTGGTGACCCCTATATCTTTTTCGCCTACCTCGGCACGCTGGCTGCCGTGCAGGCCGATACCTGGGCGACCGAAATCGGCACGATGTGGCCCAACCCGAAGGCCAGGCTGATCACCACCTTCAAGGAGGTTCCGGTGGGAACTTCCGGCGGGGTTTCCATTCCCGGCACCTCGGCTTCGTTCGTCGGCTCGCTTCTGATCTGTTCGAGCGCCGTGGTGATGAACGTTTCGTGGATTAATCAGGTGGGTATCGTGCAGTCACTGCTGGTGATCGGTTTCGCCGGTCTCATGGCCAGTCTGGTGGACAGCTTTTTCGGGGCGACGGTGCAGGCGCAGTACTTTGATCCGATCCGCCAAAAGGTGACGGAACGGACGTACAGCATCGCCTCCGATGGCAGCCGCGTAACGAATGAGTTACTCAAGGGATATCATTTTGTAAACAACGATCTGGTCAATACATTGTGTGCTATATCAGGTTCCGTGGTCGCCTATCTTGCTGTGCGCAACCTGGCGCCATTCTGAATATCATCATGAACTTAGCCAAGAGAGTGAACCATGTCTGAACAAATCAGTGGCGGAATCCTTTCCATGATTGCAGGCTCCGGGCCTGTAGTGCTGATGGTCCTGTTGATCCTGGTGCTGTTTTCCATCATCTCGTGGGCGATTATCGCCTGGAAGTTCGGTATGGTCAGGAAGTCGAAGAAGGAGTCCCAGGATTTTCTCGATTCGTTTTTTGAACTGCAAAATACCGATCGTCTCTTTGCCACCAGTGAGAGCTACCGAAGCGGTTCACTTCCCAGAGTGTTTCGGGCCGGGTACATCGAATACAGTTCGATGCGTAACCGGGGAGATGATGCTCGGCTGAAAGAGCATATCAGGCGAGCTGTCAAGCGGGAGGTCAATACCGAAAGCAAACGGCTGAGTCGTCTGGTGCCGTTTCTGGCAACGGTTGGCAACACGGCGCCCTTCATCGGTCTGTTTGGTACCGTGTGGGGCATCATGAGCTCCTTTCAAAATATCGGCCTCATGAAGTCCGCTTCGCTGGCGGCGGTCGCACCGGGCATTTCCGAAGCCCTGGTGGCTACGGCTACAGGCCTTATTGCAGCTATTCCGGCGGTGATCGGCTACAACTATCTCACCAGCGAAATCGGTCAGATCGAGAGAGACCTGGAAGATTTTGTGCCCGATTTCGTCGAATCGTACCTCAATCAGCAGTAAGCGGAGGGCCCTGACGATGATGACCGGACAGAAAAAAAGGCTGATGAGCGAAATCAACGTGACGCCATTTGTTGACGTCATGCTGGTGCTGCTTATCATTTTCATGGTGACTGCGCCCATGATGACCAGCGGCATGAAGGTCGATGTGCCGCAGACGACGCATGAGCGGATGGATATCGACCCCAAAGGGCTTGTGGTGAGTGTCAATGCTTCCCGCAAGGTGATGATCAACGACTACCAGCTCGATGCTTCAGAGCTGGCCGAGCGTCTGCCGAATATCCTGGAATCCATGAAGGCCGAGGAGGTCTATCTCAAAGCGGACCGCACGCTTCCTTATGGTTTCGTGATGTCAGTCATGGCGTCGATAAGGGAGGCTGGTGTTGAAAAGATCGGTATGGTGACAGAGCCCGGGGACTCGAATCGTCAAGAACGCTGATTCGGCTAATAAGGTATGCAATCAAGGGATGAACTGAGACTGGAAGAGCGGCGGTTTTACGTCTGGCTTGGCGTCGCGGCAGCTGCGCATCTGGCGCTTATTGTCAGTGTCGTCTTTTTCCAGCTTCTCTATGTCCGGATGCATCCGCCGCTGAAAGTGGTTAATGTTTCTCTGGTGTCAATGCCCGGTCGTCCTGGGCCGGCCGGAGGGCCCAAAAGCATTCCGGCTTCACCCGCAGAGGATCCGGAAGCAAAAGCCTCTGACGCTGAGCCACCTGCTGTGAAAAAGGTTCCTGAGCCTTCACAACCCAAACCGGAACCCAAGGTCCCCGAGCCATCGACGGTCAAGAAAATTCCTGAAAAGCCACCAGTCGCCAAGGCTCCC
>DRSQ01000157.1 GCA_011372505.1 Chlorobaculum parvum
AGTAAACCCGGTACGAACCCCAGTGCCTGGCCGTGCGGCAGGGCGAGGAAGTAAATATCGCTGCCGGTCTGGCCCTCGTAGGTCTGGAAAACCTTGTCGCAGGGGATCGCGGGATAAAGCTCTGAAAAATGCTTGCCCGCCTGGGTGTGGGCGTACAGCGCTTCGATTTTGATTCCGGGATGGCGCATGAGCAGCTTGACCAGCTCGGCGCCCGAATATCCGGAAGCTCCAATAATCGAGGCAGTCCAGATTTTTTGCTGTTGATTCATCGACGACTACGCGTATTCGATAAAATGAATAAATATTCAGGAAAGCGGATATATTAAACAATTCAACTCGTTTTTCAATGGAAATAGTCATTCCATAAACTCACCTCTTGATTCGCGCGCCATTCTGACGTTTCCCTCCCATCCATTTTTTGCCTACATTCAGAAAATAGTCCAACTATACCCATGAATCACCGGTTTCGTAACGTTGTGATCATTCTTATCCTGGCCGCAGGCATTGTTGTGCCGTTGTGGTTATGGATGCGTCCTCCTGGTTCCGAAATCGAGGTGCGCTCGGTCGTGTCCGGCCCGACGCCTATCAGCGGTACTCTCACTGTGGCAGTCGATCACTCTCTCATGCCAGTTGCAAACGTCCAGTCCCACGCCTTTTCAGAACGCTACGGCAAGGCATCGATCAACCTTGACGACGATTCCATGCGTCCTGTGCTGCAATTGCTTCGCCATGAGGCTGGAGCAGCCTTGATCGAGGAGGCGCTCTCCACTGCAGAGGATTCGGTGATGACATCACTCCAACGGCCAATCAAGCAGCAGCCGGTGGCCCGCAATGCGCTGGTGCTCGTGGTTAATTGCGCCAATCCAGTCCACTCGTTTTCGCTCGATGATCTCCGGAAGATTTTTTCAGGCGATACGACCGACTGGAAATCCCTCGGCGGCCCGTCCGGCCCGGTTGTCGCCAGCCTGAACGGCAGCGATCTGCGGTCACGGCTCGTGCTGTCTTCGCTGCTTTTTGGCGAGCAGGGTAAGCTCAAAGCTTCTGCCGAGCCAAGCCTTACCGAGCTGCTGGAGCGCGTGAGCAGTGACCGCAACGCTTTGGCGGTCATCACGATGCCCGCCTGGGCAGAAACCTTGCACAGCGGCAAATACGGTCAGAGCCTCCGGGCTGTGCCGCTCGTCGGCGACGACGGGGGAGAGCCGGTCGTCGCTTCGCCTGCAACGGTGTACCGTGGAGAGTATCCGCTCTCGACGGTCATCCTCTACCTCTACGACCCTTACAAGCCCCTTGCCACCGGTTTTGGCGCATGGCTTGCCAAAGAGGGGCAGAAGCTTTTCGAGCGTGGCGACATGGCTCCATACCAGCAGCTCGTGCGCACGATCATTATCAAATGAATGGATGAAACAGGAATACGAAACTTCCGGCAGAGGCCTGCTCCGGCTGCCCATTATCACCGGCGTTGCAGCGCTATTGCTGACCCTCGGCGGTACGGCATGGTTCGGGGCTTACCAGACAGAGCATATCCGGGCTATTTCGCTCAAGCAGGATCTTCGCATGAAGCTGGTCGAGTGCCGCACGACGGTTGCTTCGATTGAAAAGCAGTTGGGAAGTCAACAGCTCTCACTGGCCGAGCGCGCGGAGATTCAATCGAGATTGCGCATCGAATGCGCCCGATTTACGGACGTACAGAAAAATTCAGGTATCAAGCCGGAAAGCGAGCTGGGGCTGTGGTTGATGAAAAGAAAACCAATCACCGGCATCGTCAATCGGGAAACGCTTCAGCTTATCGTGGTCGATCTGGATGAAATGATCGCGGCCATGACCAGCAAGATCGCTGAAGAGAACGATATGGTTGGTCTGAGCTTGACCTACTACCTAGTGTTCATCACCATTCTACTGCTCTTTATCGTGCTGGCGGGAGGCCGCCTTCTCGCGTCAAACTACCGCCACTCGATCATTCCGCTTCACCAGCTTGCTCAACGCCTGTTGCAGTTGAACCGCGACCTGCCCGAAAGCCTGCACGACACGGCCGAAGCCGCCGAGGACATGCTGACCGGCCCCAACCCCTCCGCCGAAATGCGCTCCGTCACCAGTTCGGTAGCTTCACTTTGCCACGACATCGAGGCCAAGAACAAGAAGCTCGATGAGATTTACATCCGCGATGAAAAGACTGGCCTCTACAACTATCGCCACTTTAAGGAGCACCTCATCATCGACGTGGAGCGCGCCAAGCGCTTCGGTGCCAGTATTGCGCTGGCCATGATCGACATCGACCACTTCAAGATGTACAACGATCTGCACGGCCACATCGAGGGCGACAAGGTGCTTGTAAGGATCGCAGAAATCATCCAACAGGAGTGTCGTGCGACTGACATTCCGTCACGGTTCGGCGGGGAGGAGTTTGCGCTGCTGTTTCCGAAAACCGACCGCCAGACAGCGTTAGAGATTGCCAAACGGTTGCAAAGTATCATCAGCGCTGAACCCTTCGAGCACGAAAGCACCCAGCCTGGTGGACAGTTGACCGTAAGCATCGGCGTAGCCGCTCTGCCCGACGATGCCGCCGACTGGTACTCTCTGATTAATAATGCCGACAAAGCTCTTTACAAAGCAAAGTCGTCTGGTCGCAACAAAGTGTTGGCATTTATCAGGGAGTTCTCAATGGAACAACCACCAGAGAGAGGGTGAAATAAAACGAATACGGAAAGCTGTTTGTTATGAGATATTACAATTAGTATCATATTAGGGTGGGCAACGCAGAAAAAATTCTTGATAAGATGAGACACAATCCGCGTGATTGGCGGATTGAACAAGTAAAAACTGTTGCCGAAGCTTATGGTATTGAGTGGCGACAGCGTGGCACCAGTCATGTGGTTTTTGTTCAAGCTGATGGCCGAACTTTGCCTGTTCCAGCACGTCGCCCGATAAAACCGATTTACATCAAAAAGTTTATTCCCTGAGGGTAAATACCCCGCCGCTTGCGGCGTAAAATAGCGATTGATGAGCGAGTATCTTCATAAGAGTCATAATGTTACCGTGCTGATGTACCATATGGTGTTTCCAGCAAAATACAGAAAAGTCATATTTGATGGTGAGGTTGACGGGGAGCTGAAAGCGGTATGCTTAGATATAGAAAAGCGTTATCAGATGAATTTTCTTGAAATTGGCAGTGATAAAGATCATGTGCATTTTCTGATTCAGTCAGTTCCGATATACAGTGTGACGAAAATTG
>DRSQ01000158.1 GCA_011372505.1 Chlorobaculum parvum
CCGCAGGAGTTCTGGCGCGAAGTAGTTGACCGCGTTGCTGAAGAGGTGCCCGACACGCTGCTGCTTGCCGAAGCGTTCTGGATGCTCGAAGGGTACTTCGTCCGCACGCTCGGGATGCACCGCGTTTACAACAGCGCCTTCATGCACATGCTCAAAAAGGAGGACAATGCCGAGTACCGCCAGCTCATCAAAAAGACGCTGGAGTTCGACGCCGAGATTCTGAAGCGCTACGTCAACTTCATGAACAACCCGGACGAAGACACGGCCATCGCGCAGTTCGGACGGGGCGATAAGTACTTCGGCGTCTGCATGATGATGCTCACCATGCCGGGCCTGCCGATGATCGGCCACGGCCAGGTGGAGGGATTAACCGAAAAGTACGGCATGGAATACGCCAAAGCCTACTACGATGAGCAGCCAGACCACGAGCTGGTCGAGCGCCACTACCGCGAAGTCTTTCCGGTCATGAAGCAGCGCTCGCTGTTTGCCGAAGTGGCGCACTTCCAGCTCTTCGACCTCTACGCACCGGACGGACAGGTGAACGAAAACGTCTTCGCCTACACCAACCGCCACAACGGCAAGCAGACGCTCTTCATCTACAACAATCGCTATGAAGCCTCGGAGGGATGGATACGGATTTCTGCCGGACGGCTAGATAACGGCTCGATGCGCCAGACCTCGCTTGGCGACGCCCTCGGCCTGCCCGGAGAGCACCACAGTTTCGTCATCTTCCGCGACCAACGCAGCGGGCTGGAGTTCATCCGCTCCTGCGCGCTGATGCGCGAACAGGGCCTGTTCGTCGCACTCGGCGGCTACCAGTACAATCTGTTCATGGAGTTCCGTGTCGTCCGACCATCGAAGCTCAAGCCGTACGACCAGGTCTGCGAGGAGCTGAACGGACGGGGCGTTGCGTCGATCGAAATCGAAGCGCTCTCCATAAGCCTCAGGCCGATCCACCAGATCGTTGAAGCGGCGATCGAGGGCTTCATCGAAAAAGCGGATGCGAAATCCGCCAAACCTGAGAAGCTCGCTGCAGCGTTCGGCAAGGCATGCCAAACGCTGCTCGATGCCGTGGCGGAACGCTTTGCGGAGATCATGGAAAAACAGTTGACGCCGCCCGACGACATCGCCGAAAAAGCTGCGGAGAGCTACCTCAGCGCTCTCAGCTACGAATCGCTGCTCGAAAAAGCGGAGAATATCAAGCGCGTGCAAGTGTCGCTCGGACTCGACGAAGAAACGGACGAAGCGTTCCGCTGGCTGGCAAAACCCCTGATCGCCCTCAACTGCATTCAGGAGATGGTACGCGACAACGGATTTCTCGAAAAGCAGGTCATCGACCAGTGGTTGCTCGGTAATACACTGGAAAAGGTCTTCGTCGACAAAGTCGCCACCTGGCCGGTCAACAGCACGGAAGCCGTCGATCTCATCTCCTGCCTGCTTGCCCGACGAACAGCACCCGCCAGCGATGCAACTCCGGATGAGCAGCTTATGGCGTCGATCAGAACCCTGCACGAATCAGGCGACCGACACTTCAATGCATTCATGCAGGTACAGCACCTGCACGGCAAAGAGTGGTTCCGCGAGCGCCAGCTCAGCCTGCTCGCGTCATGGATTATGGTGCAGGAACTGATTCGAAGAATTGAGAATATCAAAAATGCCAAACAAGTTGCATCAGATGAAGCAACCGTGCTGACCGCTTGGCTCGACGCTATCGATACGCTCGAAATGGCTGCATTCGTCAGCGGTTACGAGATGGGAGCACTGCTGCAAACAGCAGCGAATGCCAAGCAATAAATGAGCTGAATCTTGCAAATCCGGGAGCTAAGTAACCTTTCGTGTGGGATTTGGTGAATATAAGATCATGCGCTGTAATAAGTTACACGGATTTTTACTGGATATTATACGATTAGCTCTATAAAAAAGCATAAAATGCCTCGTAATTCATTTTCTTTAAAAGACTTGCATTAATTTTCCCCCACACAAAAGGTTACTTAGCTCAAATCCGGCGCACATTGCGTCCGCCAGGAATCAGCCAATGTTTGGCATAGAAATCAAGAAAAGCATGCAACAAAAAAGCCCGGAAATCCGGGCTTTTTTGTTGTCGTATCGAACAAGAGTCTTATTTGAGTATCGAATACTCGGCATAGACCCTGTAGGTATTGATCAGCAGGAAGGCAAGCACCAGAATACCGAAGATGGTGAAGATCGGGCTTTTCTTCTCCTGCGAAGCCTGACGGTCGATGAAAGGCACCAACAGCCACACAACGCCACCGATGGTGAACAGAATGATGGCCATAAGTTCACCGCCCTCGAACTTGAAGTCTTTGAGCAGCTGGAACTGAGCCCAGAAGTACCACTCCGGCTTGATGCCAAGCGGAGTCGAAGCAAGCGGATCAGCCTTCACACCGATCTCCCAAGGGAACATCACGGCCAGATAGATGAGCAGTGCGAAACCGATCAGCCAGCCGATACCGTCCTTGGCAAGAAAGGTCGGGAAGAACTTCTCATAGCCTTTGATGAGACCAGCCTCTTTGTAGCCAATCGGAGCTGAGGTGCCGAGAACCTGCACCATCGTCAGGTGAGCGGCAAGAACCAGCATCACCAGACCGGGAAGCAGCACGACGTGCAGCGAGAACATGCGGGTAAGGGTCTCACCGCTGACCTCGGGGCCGCCGCGGAGAATCTCGACTATGAACGCACCGCCCGGAGCCACTTTCGGAACTTCGGTACCGACCTGGGTAGCAAAGAAGGCCAGCTCGTTCCACGGCAGCAGGTAGCCGGTGAAACCAAAACCGAGGCTGAGGACAAGCAGAATGAAGCCGCTCACCCACATCAGCTCACGCGGTTTGCGATAAGACTTCATGAAGAAGGTGCTGAACATGTGGATGAACAGCATGAGAATCATCAGGTTAGCGCTCCAGGCGTGTACCTGGCGAAGCAGCCAGCCGAAAGGAACTTCACCCTGGATGAACAGGAACGAAGCAAAAGCGTCTGCTTCGGTCGGTTTGTAGTACTGAAGCAGAAGCAGACCGGTGATGATCTGGATGATGAAGAAGAACAGACCGAGACCACCAAAATAGTACCAGAAAGAGAGGCGGTGCTTCGGCACCTCTTTTTTCTTCAGGTAATCGAGAATCGGCATGATCACGTAGAAACGCTCCTGGAACCATCCCCCCAGAGCGCTCGTCTTTGAATCCTTGAACGGATTGGGATCCGGACGATCAACTGGAGGTTTGGTCACGCCCGACGAAGCAGCAGCTTTCGGAGCAGCAGCCTTGGGGGCCTGTGGTTTAGCAGCGCCCGGCGCAGCAGCTTTCGGCGCGGGCTTGGCCGCTCTAGGGGCTGCCGGTTTCGGCTTGGCAGGTGCATTACCTGCGGCCGGCTTGGGTGTATTTTCAGCCATATGTTTTGACTCCCTTGATTTTCAGGTATTGATGCTTAAGCCTTTGAGATGATAATGTCACCATTCTCGACCCTTGCGCTGTACTTCTTCAGCGGAAGAGGCTGCGGGCCGGAGATGATTTCGCCGTCTCTGGTGTACTTCGCACCGTGACAGGGGCAGAAGTACTGATTGTCGGCATCGACCCAGTTGACCAGGCAACCGAGGTGAGTGCAAACAGCGCTGGTTGCTGTAAGAGTGCCGCCGCTGTTAACCACAATCACTTTGTCTTCGTTGAACGGGAAGATCTTGCCCTTGCCGGCAGGTACTTCCGATGCCTTACCCACATTCAGCTCGTCAACAATCTTGATTTTCTTTGCCGGCGGAATGATGTACTTGACGATCGGATAAACAGTACTCACCGCCACAATAGCGCCGACACCTCCAACAATCTTGTGCAGAAATCCCCTGCGCTCGAAATCGACTCCCTTGAGTCCTTCGTCACGGGGTTTACCGCCGGGAACCGCACCACCTGCAGGAAGCTCCGCTCCCTGACCCAGCGAAGTCATCCTTGCCGGGCTTTTGAAATTACCAGTTTGCGCCATTACGATCTATCTCCTTTTAATGACTTGAGTTGTATGAGTCTAGAAGGCCTCCGTGCCTGACGGAAACTCGTGCATGATTCTCTGGCGCCGATTTTTACGCCAAAAACACGGCACTAAGAAGCAATAAAAATATCTACAGACTGATTTGAAATTTAAAATTTTTTCTTGGTAAACCAATCGATTTGGTGTTTGAAAAAGTTATACAGAGTATACATTACCGAAGTCTCGCCGTCTCTCAAGACGCGGCTTGCCGTAAAAAACCGCATCACGCCGGACTTCAGCGCTTCTGGATTCAGGAACTCGGAAATGCCTCTGACCTCATCCAGCTGTTCATCTCCAATCGTCATGGAGAAACGGGAACCATACCGGAGATAGAATGGGCCGATATCGAGCATCTCGCGATGCTGAATCTCCACACTGAAACTCCCGCCCTCAAGCCGCAGACTCCTGCCATGAACCGGCGCGAAAAGCCCTCTCCTGAAACTGTTTTCACTGACACGCACCTCATCGAGTACCGACTGCTCGCCGCTTTCGTGATCGCGCAGCATCATGACCGCCTGCGGAGCCGAGGCGCGGCCACGCAGAAAAACGATGTAATAGATCAAATCGTAACGCTCCGAAAAGGCCCGCCCCCAGTACCACCGGTCGATTGATTCGTACATCGGAATGGTGCCGATATTGTGGTCGTGGTAGCCGCTCCCCCGAAAGTTCACAACCTTCAGTTTGTCCGATGAGATCGACCTGATGTCGAGCACACCGAGCACCTCGGCTTTCGGAGCGCTCAGCACCCACTGATGACGAAAATCGACGCCGTCGTGCAGATCAGTGTCGAGGTGGTAGTCGAAGCGGTACAGGGGTCGGAAGGAGAACGAGGCCTGCACCGAGCGGTCTCGCGCAGGAAACGAAAAGTCGATGCTCAGGCGATACTCGTCCTGCAAGGGATCGTAAACAAACCGGTTTCCCTCGAACCGCACACCGATCCCCCCATCTTCGGAGGCGAACAGCTCACGCCCCCCCTCCTTGATGAAGTTGATGCTCTCCTTGCCATGTTCGTAGAGCTGAAAACTGAACCCGGCATAATCGACCGGATTGGGCGGGTCAATCCGCCGTCCGACTTTCCAGTCGTCGTAATGGGCAAAGTAGTAAGGCGAAAAAGCAAACCCGGCGAACCAGATAAAAACAACCGAAATCCCCTGCTCCTCATCCTCGGCATCGAAATACCACCACTCGTAAGAACCCGGAGCATCGAGCCTGTGCCATGCCTCCTGAAGGGAATCAGTCGTGATGTTCATGCCGGAAAGTCGAACGGTCTGAGAAGAGCGCAAAAACAGACCGGAACAACTTGCCGGATGACTGGCTTGCGTTGCGGTTTGATACTCTCAAATGATAAAAACCAGGAAAAAAGAAAAGGTTATCGTTCCGGGGAGGCTTCGCAGAAGGAAGCCGGGAAACTGGTGGACAGAGAGGGAATCGAACCCCCGACACAAGGATTTTCAGTCCTTTGCTCTACCAACTGAGCTATCTGTCCATTGAGGTGAGGAGAATATAGCGATTCGCCCTGTAATACCAAACAAAAAATTGATCATTTCATTTGCGGGCCGCTTCTGGCAACCCGCAAACACGGCTCTCAGGGCTCCGGAAGCCTGATACGCTCAATCCCGCGGGCGATGCGGCGAAGCACCGTCTCTTTGCCGAGAACTTCGAGCATGTGGTACAGGCTCGGCCCAAAGCTAACGCCCGACGCGACCAGGCGCAGCGGATGGATCAACACGGCCGGCTTCAACTCCCTGGGTGCAACGAATGCCTTGAGCTGCGCTTCGATGTTTTCCGCGGTAAAGTCGTCGCTGGCCTCGAGCACCTTGCTGAACTCGCCGAGCAGCTCGGGCATGTCGGGACGCCAGCGCTTGGCGACCGTCTTCTCTTCGTAGGTTTCAGGCTCGAAGAAGAAGTAGCTGCTGAAGGTGACGAACTCGTGCTCGAACGCGACGCGCTCACGCATCAGCTCGACCACCTTGGCGAGATAGTCGTCCGAAGTGATGCGCTCGACCGGCATTTCAGGCGACCGTTTGGCAAGCTCCTCGTCCAGCACAGGTTTGATGCCCTCAACAATAACGTCAACAGGACGAGTCTTGATGTACTGCTTTTCGAGCCAGGAAAGCTTTTCGACGTTGAACACCGCCCCAGCTTTACCGACCCGTTCCAGCGAGAACCTCTCGATCAACTCGTCCATGCTGAAGACCTCCTGCTCGCTGCCTTCGCCCTCGTTCCAGCCGAGCAGCGCCACGAAGTTGACAATCGCCTCGCTGCTATACCCCTTGCGAATATAATCCTCGACAGCCACGTCACCCTGGCGCTTGCTCAGCTTGGAGCGGTCAGGGTTGAGCAGAAGCGGCAGATGTGCAAACTTCGGCGGTTCCCAACCGAAAAATTCGTAAAGCAGCAAGTGCTTCGGCATCGACGGCAGCCACTCCTCACCACGGATGATGTGGGTGAACTCCATCAGGTGATCATCGATGACGCTGGCGAAGTGGTAGGTCGGGAAGCCGTCGGACTTCATTAGCACCTGATCATCGATGGTTGCTGAATCAAACTCGATCGGACCGCGGATGACATCCTCAAACCAGACCGAGACGTAATCGGGCACCTTCATCCTGATGACGTAGGGCACGCCTTCCTTGAGCTTTTTCTTGATCTCGGACTCGGGCATGTTTCCACCCATATCTTCGGGCAACCACTTGCGGTTGTACTTCGGCTGGAGACCCTGCTTGAGCTGGAGTTGACGATTTTCTTCGAGTTCCTCGGGGGTCGCGAAACAGTAATAGGCGTTTTTGTCGTCGAGCAACTGCTGGCAGTACTTTTTGTAAAGATCAAGTCGCTGCGACTGGACGTACGGCCCGTAATTACCGCCGTGCATCGGACTTTCGTCGGCGATGATACCCGCCCATTCAAGCGAGCTGATGAGGTTTTTCTCCGCATCCTCAACCTTGCGGCTCTGGTCGGTATCCTCGATTCTGATAACAAACTCACCATTCATCCGCTTGGCGAACAGATAGTTGTACAGCGCGGTACGAAGACCGCCGACGTGAAGATAACCCGTTGGAGATGGAGCGAATCGCGTTCTAACCCTTTGACCGGCCATAGTACGAAAGAAGAGTTTTAATGATTACGGCAGACAGTTGCATGGGACACACCTTCCAGAGAGGCCCGAACGTCCCGTCAAAAGCAATGAATTTAAAAAAAACTCGCTGTATTTGGTAACGGCAAGACGAAAAGATCGCCAATGCATGCCGCTTCATGAACCAGTCGGCGTGGAACGCCGGGATGTCGGTGGCGCGGCTGGCCGAAACGATGACTGGAGCCACCGCCTCGACCTCTTCGCCTGTCTCGATGCAAATCAGCCGCTTCTCCCACCCGCGGAACGCGCGGCTCAGGGCAGGTAGAGCGTCTTGATGTTGACGAATTCGAGAATGCCATGGTGCGACAGTTCGCGCCCGTAGCCCGACTGCTTCACGCCGCCGAACGGCAGGCGCGGGTCGGACTTGACCATCGAGTTGATGAAGCAGCTTCCCGCTTCGAGCTGCCGGGCAATGCCGAGCGCGCGCTTAACATCCTGCGAGAAGACCGCCGAGCCGAGTCCGAACTCGCTGTCGTTGGCCACGGCGACCGCCTCTTCGTCATCGGCCACCTCGATGATCGTGGCCACCGGGCCGAAGATCTCCTCCGAGTAGGCAGGCATCCCTGCCTTGACGCCGGAGAGCACGGCCGGCGGATAGTAGCAGCCGGGCGCGTTCGGCACGTGGCCACCGCAGAGCAGCTCCGCTCCGGCCTCGACGCTTCGCTGCACCTGCGAGTGGACGAGGTCGCGCAAATCCTCGCGGGCGATGGGGCCAACCTCCGTGCTCTTGGCGAAGGGATCGCCCATTACCGCCGTCTGCATCCGCTGCACGATCTTGTTGGTGAACTCGCCGATAATCTCCTTGCGCACGATGAAGCGCTTGGCGGCGATGCAGCTCTGACCGGCGTTGAGCAGCCGACCCGCGACGCACGCATCGACCGCCTGCGCGAGATCGGCGTCGTCAAGCACGATGTAGGGATCGCTGCCGCCCAGCTCCAGCACGCTGCGCTTCAGCGCGTTGCCCGCCTTGGTCGCCACCGCCTGCCCCGCCCCGGTGCTGCCGGTCACCGAAACCGCCTTGATGACCGGATGGTCGATCATGAAACCGGTCAGCCGGTCAACCTCGTCGAGGTCGATGTGCACCGAGCGGTAGAGGTGTTCCGGAAATCCGGCGTCGCGGAAAAGCTTTTCGATGGCGATGGCGCAACCGGTCACGTTCGGCGCGTGCTTCACCACGATACCGTTGCCCGCCATCAGAATCGGCGCGGCGAAACGGAGCACCTGCCAGTACGGGAAGTTCCACGGCATCACGCCGAGAATCACGCCAAGCGGCTCGAACGCCACGATGCCCTTCGCACCGTCGATAGCGCTCTGTTCGGGCTGAAGGAACTGTTCGGCGTTATCGGCGAAGTAGTCGCACACCCACGCGCACTTGTTCACCTCGGCCACCGCCTGCAAAAACGGCTTGCCCATCTCAAGCGTGATGAGCCGTCCGTGCTCCTCGGCCTCCTCGCGGAGCAGCTCCGCCAACCGTTTCATGCAGGCGCGCCGCTCCTCGAAGCTGCTGTTGCGCCACTGACGCGCATCGCCATCGGCCTCGCGAAGTACGGTATCGATCTGCCCGGCAATCATCACCGGATATTCGGCGAGCCTCTCGCCGGTAGCAGGATTGATGGTAACAATCATATCTATTCGTTCTTTTTTGTGTTCGGATTATGAATAATGTCACGTCAACGGTAAATCGTCCTGCAACGATTTACTCATCGATACTCTTGCGATTAAAATCTTGAACAATTGCCCCAGACTTTAGTCCGTGGCACGCGAGTAAAGTATAATAAATAAGGGCTTTAGCCAAATTTCTCCCTATAAGAGAAGTCGAGTTTGAGTGGTGCTCAAAACATGTTCCCCCGGCTTGAAAGCCGGGGCTACGTAAATGTAAGAATTCAAAATGTCCAAAGGGTTGAAACCCTTCTGAATGTAAAAACGGCTTCTACGCTTCAACCGCCATTCCCAACACCAATCCGTCACTCGTCGAGCGAGTCGAGCAGCGCCAGGTAGCTCTCGTAGCGTTCCCGATCGACGAAGCCCGATTCGACCGCTGCGATCACGGCGCAGCCCGGCTCGACCGTGTGGGTGCATGACGAGAAAGCACACTCCGGCATGAAGCGCAGGAACTCCGTATAGTAAAACCGCAGGTTCTCACAGGTGATGCCGGCAAGGTTGAACTCCCGGATGCCCGGCGTGTCGATCACATACCCGCCGCCCGGCAGCTGAAACATCGCCGAGCTGGTGGTGGTGTGCACACCCTTGCCAGTCTTGCCGCTCGTCTCGGCCGTCCGCAACTCCTCGCGCCCCACCAAGAGGTTGATAAGCGTCGATTTGCCCACGCCGGAGTGGCCGCTAAAAGCCGACACCCTGTCGCGCAGCAGCTCGCGGAACTCTTCAATCCCACGATTATCCTCGGCACTGACGAGGCAAATGTTGCAGTCGAGATTTCGATAGACTTCGAGATACTCCTCAACCATCCCCTCCTCGTCCAGATCGATCTTGTTGACCACGATCAGCAGCGGTAGGTGCTCCGACTCAGCGAACACGAGGTAGCGGTCAACCAGTCGACTGTTGAACGGCGGATCGTCGAACGAAGTGATGAGCACGATCTGGTCGATGTTGGCCGTGATGACCTGCTCCTTCTCTTTGCTCCGGTTGCGCCGCACCTCCCGCCGCCGCTCCAGCACGCTGCGCCGCTCTTCGACGCGGACGATCACCCCCTCCGCCATTTCGGTCTCAGATGCTTTCGGCCTGAACTCGACCCGATCCCCGACCGCCACGAGATTCGATCCCTCGTTTTCGCTGACGGTGCTGGGCACGGTTCTGCACCTGACCTTCAGACCATCGCCGGTTTCAACGATATACGAAGCACCGGTGACCCGCGTCACCACGCCGGAAAGGGTTTTGGTCATGCAACAGCGTTGAAGGATGATCCCCGATTGTGACGGATTACCGAATCCGGGTAACACGATAAGGGACTGGAATGCAAAGCTTGAAATATAAACAATTCACCGCCGATTCCGGAAGCCTTATAGCCAATGTGTACCGACATGATTCCGATGCACAACGCAACAATCCCCGTAGGGGCAGGCCTCGCGCCTGCCTAGGTACACCACCACATGTTCGATGTTTCCGAAAAAGGGCAACCGCAAGAGATTACCCCTCCCCCTCAACCCACGTCGGCGAGTGAGATGCGCTTCCGGAAGTGGGTGTGATAGTAGTCGCGGAGGAGCGCATGGTCAGGGTGCGAGAGCGTTTCGTCCTTTTCGACCAGCTCGAACGCCGCCATACGCGCAGCGCGCATGATTTCGCCGTCGGTCATCAGGTCGGCGATTCTGAGACTGCTCGCGGTACCGGACTGCTCGCGGCCAAGCATGTTGCCCGCGCCGCGAACCCGGAGGTCGATCTCTGAGAGCCGGAATCCGTCGTTGGTCGCGGCCATTGCCTGCAACCGCTCTTTGGCGTCACCCGCCATTTTGGCATAGACGAGGTAGCACGACGATGCGTGCGTACCGCGCCCGACGCGCCCGCGGAGCTGGTGGAGCTGCGAGATGCCGAAGCGCTCGGCGTGCTCGATCACCATCACCGTGGCGTTGGGCACATCGACGCCAACCTCGATCACGGTCGTGCCGACGAGAATATCGAGCTCGCCGCTCCGAAACGCCGCCATCACCGTCTCTTTCTCGTCTGGCGGAAGCTTGCCGTGGATCAACCCCAGCCGAAGCTCCGGAAACACCTCGCTCTTCAACTGCGCGTAGCTTTCGGTGGCCGCCTTGATATCCATCTTCTCCGACTCCTCGACCAGCGGATAGACGATATACGCCTGCCGACCCTGCCGAACCTCGCGGCGAAGCTCTTCGTAAAGTCGCGCCTTGTCCGATTCGCGGCAGAGGCGGGTCTGGATCGGCTGGCGTCCGGCGGGCATTTCGGCAATGATCGAGACGTCGAGGTCGCCGTAGATGCCCATCGTCAGCGTGCGCGGAATCGGCGTGGCGGTCATGAGCAAGACGTGCGGGTTCTCGGCCTTGTCCTGCAACGCCTTGCGCTGCATCACGCCGAAGCGGTGCTGCTCGTCGATGATCGCCAGCCCGAGCCGCCGGAACCGCACCCCGGCCTCGATGATGGCATGCGTGCCGACCGCGATATCGATCTCGCCGCTCTCCAGCCGGGCGAGCTGCTCCTCGCGCTGCTTTTTCTTCTGGCGACCGGTCAGAAGCGCCACGCGGATGCCAAGCGGTTCGAGCGAATGCTTGAGACCAGCGTAGTGCTGGAAGGCGAGAATTTCGGTCGGGGCCATGAAGGCCGCCTGCAAACCGTTGTCCACGGCGAGCGTCATGGCGAACTGCGCCACGAGCGTCTTGCCAGACCCGACGTCGCCCTGCACCAGCCGGTTCATCTGGTGGCCGCTCTTCAGGTCGTGGTAGATCTCCTTGACCGCCCGCTTTTGGTCGCCGGTCATCTCGAACGGCAGGTGCGCGTGCAGACCAGCGGTCTTGTCGCCCGACCGCTCAAACCGCGCCGAACTGAGGCTCCGGCGCTCCTCGGTGCGACGCAGGGCGAAAAAGAGCTGTGCGAAGAACAGCTCGCTCCACTTCATGCGGTAGCGCGCCCGTTCGAGCTGTTCGGAGGAGTCCGGAAAGTGAAGCTGCCGGTACGCCTCGTCGATGGGCATCAGCCCATGCGCTTCGATGATCGCTGGGCTGAGATACTCGACGATGCGCAGCGGATGGTCGCGGAACGCGCGGTGCACGATGTTCCGGAGCGTCCCCGAATTAACTCCCCCCTGCTTCATCGCGTCGCTGGTCGGATAGAGCGGAATGATACCGCCGGTCTTGTACTGCTCACCGTCCGCCGCCCCCTGCGCCTGCCCGTCGCCACTGCCGAGCCGGTCGTAGTCGGGATGCTGGATGCCGGGCGTGCGGTTGAAAAAGGTGACGCGGCCATGCACAGCAATCGTGTCGCCCTCGTGGAGGCTTTTGGAAAAGTAGTGCACCGACCGGAACCAGGTCAGCTCCAGCGAGCCCGACCCATCACTCAGCAAAGCCTTGAAGCGCGACCGTCCGCGCCCTCCGCGTTCGAGCCGCGTACCGGTCACCGTGCCCACCACCGTCACCGACTCCCCATCGCGAAGCTGGGCGATGCGCCGGGTGACCGTACGGTCGAGGTAGCGGCGCGGGAAATAGTCGTAC
Source organism: Chlorobaculum parvum (assembly GCA_011372505.1). Taxonomy (GTDB): domain Bacteria; phylum Bacteroidota; class Chlorobiia; order Chlorobiales; family Chlorobiaceae; genus Chlorobaculum; species Chlorobaculum parvum_B. Next base: position 12,337 of record DRSQ01000158.1, read on the forward strand.
AGATCGGTAACCGAGCGGATACCCGCCTCAGCCAGCACCGCCGCGCGCTTCGGCCCGACGCCCTTGATACTCTGCAACGATGAAATTGGAACTGACGATGAGGGCATGAGGAATTACCGTATCGACTTGGTTATTAGCGGAAAAATCCCTTTATTTCGGGTCAACTGTTTATTGTCATCCAGACAACGTAATCCCAAAGGCCATGAAACCAGAGATTCATCCAAAGTATACGAAAGTTACGATCAACTGCGCCAACTGCGGTAGCGCTATCGAGACTCGCTCCACCAGGAACAACATCAAGGTCGATATTTGCAGCAACTGCCACCCCTTCTACACCGGCAAGCAGGTGCTCGTCGATACGGCTGGCCGCGTTGAACGCTTCAACAAGCGCTTCGCAAAGAAATCCGCCGCGAAGTAAGCGACTGCCAGAATAAATTTAGCCGATACCGCCATGACTATCAGGGACGTTATCCAGAAAATCGAGCCTCGCATGAAGAAAACCATCGAGGCGTTCCAGCATGAAATTGCTGCGATCAGGACCGGCAAGGCCACCACGGCGCTGCTCGACCGCGTCAAGGTCGAGGCCTATGGCTCGCAGATGCCACTCAAGCAGGTCGGCAACGTCGGTGTGCTCGACGTCCACACGCTTTCGGTTCAGGTCTGGGACAAGTCAATGGTCGGAGCTGTCGAACGTGCCATTCGTGACGCCAATCTGGGCCTCAATCCCTCAGCCGACGGCCAGAGCATCCGCGTCAGCATTCCCCCGCTCACCGAAGAGCGCCGCAAGGAGTACGTCAAGCTCACCAAGAAGTTCGGTGAAGATTCCAAAGTCTCGCTGCGCAACCACCGCCGCGACCTGATCCACGAGATCGACAAGCTCGAAAAAGCCAAAGAGATCAGCGAGGACGACAAGACCCACGGCAAAAAAGAGGCCGACGACCTCGTGCACAAGTACGAAAAGCAGATCACCGAACTGATCGCCCAGAAGGAAAAGGAGATCATGGAGGTCTGACACCAAAGGTCAGCACACATTCAGCAAAAGCCGGGAACTCCCCGGCTTTTCGCGTTTTGTGCGGGGTGGATGGATGGGAAAGGCAATCGGACATCGAGACCGGTGGAGGGATCGGGATCGATCTGTACCCAACCACAGGTGATCCCCCAATCCGGACGGGCATAAAACCCGTCCCCACACACCAAGCATTGGCAATTCTTCGTATGGGCGGTTCCGACGACTCGGGATCGCCTTTCTTCCGTTTGCACGCCAATAATCTCGTTGACCCCTCGTAGGGGCAGGCCCCCGTGCCTGCCTCTCTTTCCGATCTGGATGCCAACCCTTGATGATTCTCTGTACGGGCGGTTCGCGAACCACCCCTCCCCCCCCCCAAACCTTTATCCCTCGTAGGGGCGCATGGCATGCGCCCGGACATGGCCTCGTCACTAAATCCCGACTTGTTAGGACAATAAAGCAGCATACCCTTGCTTGCTATAGGTTTTACGAATATCTTACCTTTAGCAAAGCCATACATTACCGCCCTCGAATGCAAAGGCAAAAAGAGAGATAAATATGAATACGATAGAATTGAAGAGAAGCTTCCATAGTCTCATCGACAGCATCAATAATGATAGTCTGTTAATGAATTTCTACGACTTGATGAAAACAAGAACCTCGACAAAAGAGGGCCAACTTTGGAACCGTTTGACTGAAGACGAGCAGGAAGAATTATTGATGACACTTGAAGAAAGTGAAAATCCTGAGAATCTTATCAGTCATGAAGAGATGAAAAAGAAGCACAAGAAATAGCTTTAGAAATTCTTTGGTCAAAACGAGCGGACAAGAAATTTGATAAAATTCTTGAATACTTACATGAAGAATGGGGTGAAAGAGTTACAAGAAATTTTGTCAGGAAAGTTTATGGCTTTTTAGAAATTCTCTCGGAGTACCCTGAAATCGGAACCATTGAAAACAAAGAAAAACGGATCAGAGGTTTTACAATGGTTAAAGAAATTAATCTTTTTTATAAAGTCGCCGGAAACAATATCATTCTCTTAGATTTCTTTGACAACAGACAGAATCCTAAAAAAAAGCGGTTTTAATAAAGAACCCCGCCGCAAGCAGCGGGGTATTGAAGATCTCTCCATGTCAGAACAGAGATAATTGATAATTACTGTATATTTTCTGATATTCACTCCCCTGCTCTTTCACATATTTGCTTATTACTTCCTCATTACCATGTTTGCTCACCGTGCTTGCATAATAGCCATCCGTCCACAGTTCACCACCCCAAAGTTGTTTTTTCACCTGCGGACAACGTCGAAACACTTCTCGCGCTGAAATACTCTTTATTATCGTCACAATTTTCGTCACACTGTATATC
>DRSQ01000159.1 GCA_011372505.1 Chlorobaculum parvum
ACCCTGCACGACTGCGTTGACGGCAACGACGTGAACCCGGTGCGGCTCGACAGCTCGATGCTTGGCGGGTAAACGCAACAAGGATATCAATCGATAAAACAACAGCTTGTCATGATTCCAGACAACAACAGCTATCCGCTTTTTGAAGCCAATCAGGTGCTAAGCGCTGCTCACCTTAACACCCTCGCCACACGGCTCGACGAACAGAGCCGCCTGACGCGGGCCACACTGCACGGTATCGGCATCGTCTGCGGCATGGAGGTCTCGACTGGCAAAATCGCCGGGCAGGAGACCATCACTATTTCCAAAGGGTACGGCGTAACCTCCGAAGGGTACGCCATCATCATCGGCGACGAGGGATTTCAGGCCGACCGGTGCAGGAAACTGACCGTCGAGGATGATTATGCCCCGCTGCTCGTTGACGAAGAAGAGGATACCGAACTGCTTGAGCTGCTCGACAGCGAACACGAACTCTACGACGACTATGAAAGCTCCACGATTGAGACGAGCAACCTTTCCGGCATGGCCGTCGTGCTCTACGTCGAGCAGCTCGAAACCAGCCTGAAAACCTGCACGCCAAGCTCATGCGACGACCAGGGAACAACGGTGACCGAGCGCGTGCGGAAGCTGCTCGTTCCAACCAGCTTTCTGGACAGCCTGCACGAACAAACCGCGGAAAAGATTGAGACCGAGGGTGACTTTTTCCCCAATCGTGCCGCACGCCTTGACCTGCCTGACATCGAGATGTCGCGTTTCGACGTTCCGGCGACCGAGTTGACCGACACCGAGTCGATCCTCAAGGCATACAAAACCATCCTCGTCGATCCGCTTGACGGCTCCGGCAAATCGCTTTTCAAACGGATCGCGGAAGCTCTCGATGCTGCTCGAGAGGCGTTCGGCCCGCTGCTGACCGACAAAGGAAGCGCATTCACCGCACAACTCGATCCGATTGCCGAAAAATTCATCGAGCCGAAAGCCACCGAAGCGGTTTGCTTCCAATACTACTACGGCTTTCTGAACGACCTCATCGAAGCCTACAACGAATTCCGCTGGAAAGCGCTTGAGCTGACCGCGCTCTGCACTCCCCCATCGCCACTTTTCCCGCGTCATCTGGAGCTGGGTGAACTGGACGTCGCTTCGGGCAGTACGCCTTCGGAAAAAGCAGGTATTCTCGCCTACCGCCATACGTTCCAGCCATCTCCGGCACTTGGAGAGCTGAAGGTCACAAGCCGTGAAGTACAATCGCTCTTCGACAGGCTGCAGGCTATGATCGACCGCTTCGACCTTCCGGATCCAGACCAAATACAAGGCCCGGAGAAGCAGATCCAGATCACACCAGGGCGCACAGCAGAAGTGCCGCTGTCGCAACGCCCCATTCCTTGCTATTACAGCGTCAACTCCACCCTGCTGGACGTCTGGGACTTCGCGAAAACCGAGGCCGGAAGGGCCAGCATCAATCGAGGATATGGTGTTTCAGGCGATGATCCACTCACCGTTTCGCTTGACAAAAGCGGCTTTTTCCGGATTGAGGGGCACCTTGGTCACGAATGGAGCAAAACGCTCGAAGCGCTGACAAAAAAGATTACCGACTACCGCCTGCCCTTCGATGTACTCGTCGTGAAAGCCGAAACGCCACCGGACGACGCCACCGAAGAGGAGCGGCTGGGTTATCTGGAGGAATTCGTCAAAAAACATCCAGGAATCGAGCACAGCGCAGGCGTTCTTCCCGGCGGGACCTTCGTCATGGTTTGCAACAGCACATCGGGCACAGTTGCTTCAGGCAACCCTTTCCACGAAGTCCTGATCAATCTGAGATTGAACACGATTATCGCGGACTTCTCGCTCCCGTGCCGAATCTGTGAAACGAAAACAGGCGCTGATGTTCCCGTGGGCGAATGCGAATATCATTGGATCGACAGCATCCGGCACCTGAACAACATTACGCTGCGCAAGTACCGTAAAAACGCAACACTGAAAGCACCGGCCTCGCACGAACAGGAGCGAAACCGCCTTGCCACCAACTACGTCGTGCGAATCAAGCGGCACGAAATCCAGGGTCGTAACCTTCTCGAAAACAACAGCTACGTCGATGTCAGTGTGCCACTTAGCGAACTGAAAAGCTACGGCCACGCCGCCATTATGAAGAAGCTCAACGAGGAATTTCCACTCGGCGTCGTGTTCGATCACACCGCGGGAACAGGCAACATGCTCATCCGTTTTGTCCGGGGACAGCGCTTCCGCATCGAGCTCGAAGGCGTGCAGGGCAACCGCATCCGCTACGCTTACGACCAGACCGGCATGTACCGCAAGTACGGAGATAGCTGGGACCCGGTTGGCACTCCGGCCAAAGAGGAGACGTGCCGCATGGTTGCCGGAAACTACGACGAAAACATCTACGACTGGCTGCACAAGAACTTCGGTCAATCGTCCACGCTCACAGCCATTGCCCGTCCGACAGCCAAAGAGGTGATCGACTGGCAGAAGCTGGCCCTTGCGCGCGCACGGCGCTACCCGAACGCCGCCTCCCTGCCGATTGCGTCACTTCTGACCACCATCGCTGCGGCGATCAGGCAGATTGATCCGCAAGCAGGGATCGTGCTGGTTGGAAGTTGGGCTAGCGGAAGCTGGCTGTCGAGAATTGAAAGCGAAAACAATGAAAGCTTCGGATCGGCCTCAGACCTGAACACATTCCGAACGCTCAACAAAAAGGTGACCGGCAGAAGCGGCTACAGTGACATCGATCTTCTGATCGACAGCGATGAAGCCATCACGCCGGAGATGATCCACGTCACCAGCGGCTATACTATCTCGATGTTCAGGGGAAAGAAAGATGCGCAGAAAGGAATGGTGCTCTGATGGAGGTACGCTATAAAAAGGAGAACCACCGGCGTGCTTTCATGACTTTCTGCCTACTTGTATTTTCGGATGCCGCTTTCACGACTCAGAACTTCACTTTTTCACCGGTGGTCATTGTAGGTTCGCCATACCGAAGTATGAATCCTCCCTTTGCGTCGAATCGCATTGCTATTGCGTTCCTCAACTCAGTAAAAGAAGTTACGCTTTTCAGATAATACGGTACAACTTTTTTATGACAACAGGTCAACGGCATACTATCGTCAGGCACACGCTCGACGTCAGGTTCAACGGCAGCAAAGCCGGAGCTGCGGCCCTTCAGTCCTCGTTGTCCGAACTGTGCAGGCAAAACATCACGGCTGCGCTTGAACCGGTGTTTGACCGATATGCCGTTGACGAAAGCGTCCTGAGAATCGACAAGCTTGAGGTCGACGCCGGAGCGCTGCATCTCGACCAGCTCGATGAACGCTTTCCGGCCATGATTGCCGAAGCGCTTGACAAAGCACTTGGAGAAGTTGGCGTATCAGGCGAGAAAATACCCCTCAAAACCGATGATTGGCAGACTGGCAGACGGCTCTCGAAAGAGGAATCTGCAGTCGATGCGTTCCTCTTTTTCCTCCGGCACGGCTCCTTGCCATCGACCTTCAGGCCGCAGTCACACGAAAGCTTCGAAACGCAACTCCTCGAAGCCTGGAAAAGTCCCGCCATCGCGCGGCAAACCGCCGATGCTCTCACCTCCCCGACGGCGCGGCAACGCCTTCTCGCGCAATTCTCGCGACCAGTCGCCATCAAGCTGCTGGAAAGATTGACGCCCGCTGCCCTGCCGGTTATCGATGAGCTTACAACGCGGGGCCGCAACGCAGTCCTGCCTGAAGGCTCGATTGTCAACTTTGAACAACAGCTGCTCGACCGCGCTTTCGCGGTTGCCGCCGGCCGAAACAACGCCCAACCCGAGGAGCTGCGCCAAGCGCTTCTGTCCGTTGCCATAACCATCCCGGAGGTTGTAAAAAGCGACCTCATAGCTACTCATGGTGACCAGACCGCCACTAAACCTCGCTCCGTCGAAATGCCATCGAAGCCCCAAACAACCGCCGCAGAGATGGACGTGGCCAAGTCGTCCGAAACCGGCGAAACAGCACAAACCCAGTCAGTCAGGCAAAAATCTGAACCGGCATCGCCCGGCAGCGAAACCCCTGCCCCCGAATCCCAGCCAACTGGAAACCGCTCCGAAACAACCGGCAAACCATCCGACGCCTCTTCTGGAAATGCACCATCGGTGAATAAAAAGGATTCCGGCACGACACGCACCGAGGCCGCTCAGGCTGTTGATGCTGAACGGGATACGACGGAAGCCGCCAGAGCGCATCCGGATGAACGCAACGGTCTGTACGTCGAAAATGCCGGATTGGTGCTGCTCCACCCCTTCCTGCCGCAGTTTTTCAGAGCACTAAAGGTCGCCGGAGATGAGGTGCTGTTGCAACCCGACCAGGCACTCCAGCTTCTGCACTTCCTCGCAACCGGCAGTGAAAATGTGCCGGAATACGAACTGGTTCTCCCCAAAATTCTCTGCGGTCTCGCGCCAGCAAGCCTCGCCGGAAAAACGGCTACACTTTCGGATGAAGAAAAAGAGGAGTCGGAAGCCCTGCTCTCAGCCGTCACGCACCACTGGGATGTGCTGAAAAACACGGGCATCGACGCCCTGCGGGAAACCTATCTCAAACGCAACGGCAAGCTGACCCGGTGGCATGACGGCAGCTGGCTGCTACAGGTTGAATCGAAAAGCTTTGACATTCTTCTGGAGAGTCTGCCCTGGGGAATTTCCATGATCAAGTTGCCCTGGATGCCGCACATGCTCCGGGTGGAATGGTTTGGTAACGCCTGAGAACCCGAGTCGATGAAAACAGCTGCAAAAAAATCGTCGAGCGCAACGCAATCAGCCCTTCATCAGGCGGCAAGCCCCTTCTTTGCAAAAACAGGAGAGAGGGCCTTCTTTGCCCCCGCAAAACCATCGGTTCAGGCAAAGCTCACCGTCGGCCACCCAAAAGACAAGTTCGAGCTGGAAGCCGACCACATGGCCGAAAAAGTCATGCGAATGCCCGCGCCCGCAGCTTCACCATCTATGCTAAAGGACGACAAGGTCCAGAAAAGTGAAGACCAAAGACTTCAGAAAGCGACGGAGCAAGACAAGGAGATTCAGAAAAAAGAGGATAACAAGCTCCAGCAGAAGGATGACGTGGACATTCAGAAAAGCGAGGACGATAAACTCCAGAAAGCCACCGAGCCCGACAAAGATATCCAGAAAAAGGAGGACGACAAGCTCCAGCAGAAAGAAGGCGAGGAAATTCAGAAAAGCGAGGACGATAAACTTCAGAAAGCCACCGAGTCCGACAAGGACATCCAGAAAAAGGAGGACGATAAACTTCAGCGTAAAGAGAACGGGCAGGCAACAGCTCCGGACGCTGTCCAATCCGGCACTCGCAACAGTACCGGAGGTCATGCACTATCTGACGAGGTGCGGAGCTTCATGGAGCCCCGTTTCAACGCCGACTTCGGCAACGTACGCATCCACAGCGATCAGGAAGCCGCGCACCTCAGCAACCGGCTTGGTGCCCGTGCCTTCGCCCACAAGAACCACATCTATTTCTCACGCGGCCAGTACCAACCGGGCACCAGTCAGGGCAAGCAGCTTCTGGCCCATGAACTGACCCACACCATCCAGCAAGGCCATGCCATCCAGCGGGCGCCACAGGTTTCGACGGCAAGCTCGCCACCGCCGGTGCAGCGCCTCGGCGTACAGGACGCGCTCGACTATTTTGCCGACAAGGCGGCCAACATTCCCGGCTTCACGATGCTGACGGTCATCATCGGCTTCAACCCGATCAACCAGCGCAGCGTTGACCGCAGCGCCACGAACATTCTGCGCGCGATGGTCGAAATGGTGCCTGGTGGCCACATGATTTCGCAGGCGCTGGAAAACCACGGCATTCTCAACAAGGTTGCAACCTGGGCCGAGCAGCAGTTCGCCACGCTCGGAGACATCGGCAGCGATATTGTCGGCGGCCTGAGGCGCTTTCTCGACTCACTGAGCTGGACGGACATCTTCCACCCCGGCAGCGTTTGGAACCGTGCCAAAGCGATTTTCACCGCGCCAATCAATCGCTTGATTTCATTCGCCAAGGGACTTGCGAGCCAGATTCTCGGTTTCATCCGGGAGGCAATCCTGAGGCCGCTGGCCGCGCTGGCAGAGGGCACGCGGGGGTACGACCTGCTCAAAGCACTGCTTGGTCAGGATCCCATCACCGGCGAGGCCGTACAGCGAACGCCCGACACGCTCATTGGCGGCTTCATGAAGCTGATCGGCCAGGAGGAGATTTGGGAGAACATCAAGAAAGGCAACGCCGTCGCGCGAGCGTGGACGTGGTTCCAGGGCACGCTTACAGGGCTACTCAGCTTCGCGCAGTCGATTCCGCGAACGATCATCCAGACGCTCGCCTCGCTGACGATCATGGATATCGTGACGGTGGTCGGCGCGTTCCGCAAGATCGGCGGTGCGTTCCTCGGCATCGCCGCCGAGTTCGGAAGCTGGGCGCTCGGCAAAGTGGTCTCCTTGCTGGAAATTCTCTTTTCGGTGGTCGCACCGGGCGTTTTGCCATACCTGAAAAAAGCAAAAGGCGCTTTCGTCTCCATCCTGAAAAACCCGATCGGCTTCGTCGGCAATCTGGTTCGAGCCGCTAAACTCGGGTTCCAGCGCTTTGCGGAAAACATCGTCAAGCACCTGAAAACCGCACTCATCAAGTGGCTGGTCGGGCCGCTCGCCGACGCCGGAGTTTACATCCCGAAGTCGTTCAGCCTGATGGAGATCGTCAAACTCGTGCTCTCAGTGCTGGGCCTGACCTGGCAGAACATCCGGGCCAAGCTGGTGAAAATCATTCCGGAGCCGGTACTTGCAGGGCTGGAAAAAACCGCCGGAATTCTGGTGACGCTCGTCAAGGAGGGACCTGCCGCCGCCTGGAAGCAGATCAAGGCGGAGCTGAACGAACTCAAGGGCCAGCTCATCGCACAGGTCACGCAGATGGTTTCGATCGAAATCGTGAAAGCGGCCGTCATGAAGCTGGTGAGCATGATCAATCCGGCCGGAGCGGTGGTGCAGGCGATCATCGCGATCTACAACACAATCAGCTTCTTCATCGAAAAGGCCCGGCAGATTGCAGCCGTGGTCGGCGCGTTCATCAATTCAATTGCAGCCATCGCCGCCGGTCAGGTCAATGCCGCTGCAAACAAAGTCGAGCAGACGCTGGCCAACACGCTGACCGTGGTGATTTCGTTCCTGGCCAAGTTCGCCGGAATTGGCGGCATCCCGAAAAAGCTCGTCGGCATCGTCAAGAAAATCCGCAAACCCATCG
>DRSQ01000160.1 GCA_011372505.1 Chlorobaculum parvum
CTACCTCTACCCCATCTACCACAATAAAGGTATTTTTTGCCGCCACCTGGAGTATGTCTCGTATTGCCCTGCGTGAACGCTCATCCACATAGTCCTCTAAGAGCATACCGATCCTGAGAATCCAGATGATCTCCATGGCCGCAAGCGCCTCTCCTACAGAGATAGCCACCACACAACTAAAGGCCAAAAATGGAAATAGGGTCATAACCCGCGCGTTCGACGTCTATCGCGTGCTCCGCACGATCAATCCCTCACCCTATCTCTACTTTTTCGATTTCGAGGAGTTCCATGTTGTCGGTTCGTCGCCCGAGCTGCTGGTCAAGGTCGAGCGCGACCACGCCGGACGCCGGATTGTCGATACCCGCCCCATCGCCGGAACTCGGCGGCGCGGCGAGAGCTTCGAGGGGGACGAGCGCAATGCCCAGGAGCTGATTTCCGACGAAAAAGAGCGGGCCGAGCACCTGATGCTGATTGACCTGAGCCGCAACGACATCGGGCGCATCGCCAAGATCGGCACGGTCGAGACAAACGAGATGATGATTATCGAAAAGTACTCGCACGTCATGCACATTGTCAGCAACGTCCGGGGTGAGTTGCAGGACGGCCTGACGGCGATGGACGCCTTCTGGTCGTGCTTCCCGGCGGGCACACTCACCGGTGCGCCCAAGGTTCGCGCCATGGAGATCATCTACGAGCTTGAGAAGGAGAAGCGCGGCCTGTACGGCGGCGCGGTGGGATACCTCGATTTTCGGGGACAGTTGAACACGGCCATCGCCATTCGCACGATGGTGGTCAGCGACGGCACGATCTATTTCCAGGCAGCAGGCGGCATCGTGGCCGACTCGACGCCCGAATTTGAATACGAAGAGACCATGAACAAGATGCGGGCCGGCCTGACCGCTCTCGAAAGTATTGAACCATCATCCTGATTAACCTCAACACTTGATGCACTATGAAAAAGAAACGAACGATGTTCAATTCAGCAGCGCTTGTATCTATTGGCGTGGTTGCCGGAGCGCTTGCATTTTCCAATCTCGATTTTTCGTTTAACGCCAAAGATGGCGGCATCTTTACGGTTGCCAACCATGCAAACACCAGTGTTGCCGCCGAAAGTCTGCGAAACCACCCCATCAGGACGCTCGCCGATTTCAACGATGCTTTCGTCCGGATTGCTGAATCGGCCACGTCGTCGGTGGTGACCGTCTATACCGAAAAGGCTGTCGAGCGGCGGGTCATGACACCGTTTGACTTCTTCGGCAAGTCGTTCGGCGAGATGTTCGATTTTCCTTTTTCCGACAAGCCTAATGCCCGAAAACAGGTGATTCACGGGCTCGGTTCAGGCGTCATAGTCAGCCACGACGGTTACATTCTGACCAACAATCATGTGATCGATAAGGCGGACTCCATTTCGGTTATGACAGCCGATAACCGCAAGTTTACGGCAACGATCATCGGCAAGGATCCGCGTACTGACCTCGCCGTGTTGAAGATTGATGCCAAGGGCCTCAAGCCGATCGCAATCGGCGACAGCGACAAGTTGCGCGTCGGCGAGTGGGTGATTGCCATCGGCAGCCCGCTGGGCGAGAACCTGGCCCGTACGGTGACGCAAGGCATCGTTAGCGCAAAGGGGCGGGTGAATGTCGGATTGGCCGATTACGAAAACTTCATCCAGACTGATGCCGCCATTAATCCCGGCAACTCGGGTGGACCGCTGGTCAATATCGGCGGAGAACTGGTCGGTATCAACACGGCTATTGCAAGCCGCACCGGAGGCTTTGACGGGATCGGTTTTGCCGTGCCGTCCAACATGGCCTACCGGGTTTATACCTCGCTGGTCAAATACGGAAAGGTAGTGCGCGGCTACCTCGGCGTGACCATTCAGGATATCGATGACAAGATTGCCAAAGGCCTGAAAATGACGCGTCCCGAGGGGGTACTGGTCGGCACGGTTATGAAGGGCAGCCCGGCCTCGAAAGCGGGTTTGAAAACCGGTGATGTCATTCTTGAGTTTGCCGGGAAAAAGGTTAACAGTTCGGCTGAACTGCGCAATGTTGTTGCCAGCAAGGCCCCCGGTAGTACGGAGCCAGTCATCATCATCCGTGATGGCGCGAAGCGCAAGCTCGATGTCAAACTTCAGAGTCTGCCCGACAATAAATCTGTTGCCCAGCAGGAGCCGCAATCACCGGCCGCAAATGCACTGCTCGGTTTCGCTGTCGTTCCGTTGAACGATGCAATGGCCGAGCGCTTCAATCTGAATCCCTCGGCGGGCCGGATCGTGGTGAGCGGGGTTAGCCGGTCGAGCCAGGCCTTCAGGGCAGGACTTCGTCCGGGCGATCTCATTGTTTCGGTTGACCGTAAGCCGGTCGAATCGGTCGCGGAGTTCAACGCGATTACCGCAAAGAAGAAAGCGGGCGATCTGCTGTTTCTTCTGGTCGAGCGTGGATCGAGCCGGATGTATTTGGCGTTTAATCTGTAATGCGCTTTGCCTGTAGGGTAAAGATTCTTAAATTGGTAGAAAAGAAGTAAAGTCAGCCCGGCTGCTGACTTTACTTCTTTTGTTTGTCAAGTGCTCCATCGCTGCTGTAACGTGCGGTGACCATTCGCTCTTCAGCATCGCCAACCAAAACTATGAATTGAAATGAGTGACCGCATTTATCTGACACGGGATGGCTACAACCGGCTCAAGGAGGAGTTGAAACAGTTGTCCACGCAGACTCGTACCGAGGTGCTCGAAAAAATTGCCGAGGCTCGTTCCCACGGCGATTTGAGCGAAAATGCCGAGTATGACGCCGCCCGTGAAGAGCAGTCGCAGCTTGAAGCCAAAATTGGCGAACTGGAAAACAAACTGGCATCCGCCACGATTCTCGATCCGAAGCAGATCAAGACCGACCGGGTCTATATTCTCACCTCGGTCAAGTTGCGCAATCTGGACGACGAGAATGAAATCATCGAATACACGCTCGTCTCGTCCGAGGAGGCCGATTCCGACCTTGGCAAGATTTCCGTGCGCTCTCCCGTCGGGCGCGCCCTGATTGGCAAGTCGGTCGGAGACAAGGTGACGATCATTGTGCCGAAGGGCGAACTGCATTACGAGATTCTTGACATCTTTGTTAAATAAAACGTTTTAGTTTTATCATGGGAAAAAGACAGGTTATTTATAAAGGCTCGGAGATCAGTGGAAAAAGCGAGCTGGTCGGCAAGGAGGTCAACCTTGTCACCACCGAGCAACGGGTGTGGCACGGAACGATCACCGCCGTTGACCAGGGCAAGGTCGAATTCAAGGACTCCCGTTTCTGGAAGCACAGCTTCGAGATTGGAAACATCGATAAAATCTACACTGAAGTCGTAACCGATTACTGATTATGCGCAGAAACATTGTTGTCGGCAACTGGAAGATGAACAACACCATTGCCGAATCCATTGAGCTGGCCACCGCCATCGCCGAAAAGGTCGGAGCCGCGAAGCCGGATTGTGAAGTCGGTATCGCCCCCACCTTTCCCGCCCTGCACGAGGTTGGCAAGGCGCTCGAGTGGAGCGGCGTGAAGCTTGCTGCCCAGAACTGTCATTACGAAAACGATGGGGCGTTTACTGGCGAAGTTTCGACTCGGATGCTTGCTGCCGCTGGATGCAGCTACGTCATCCTCGGTCACTCGGAGCGTCGGCAGTTGTTCGGCGAAACGAACGAGGTTGTTAACCGCAAGGTGAAAAAAGCTTTGGCCGAAGGGCTTCGTGTCATCCTTTGCGTCGGCGAAACGCTTGATGAGCGCGAGCGCGGCGTGACCGAAGAAATTGTGACCGCCCAGGTTGCTGAGGGGTTGGCCGACGTGTCGGACATCACCGAACTGGTGATCGCCTACGAGCCGGTCTGGGCAATTGGCACTGGCAAGACAGCCTCCAAAGAGCAGGCGCAGGAGGTGCATGCTTCCATCCGCGGCACCATCGAAAGGCTGTACGATGAGCAGGCGGCAAAGCATCTGCGCATCCAGTATGGCGGAAGCGTCAAGCCCGGCAACGCCGCAGAGCTCTTCGGAATGCCCGACATCGACGGTGGCTTAATCGGCGGCGCAAGCCTCAAGGTTGACGACTTCATGGCGATTGTTGAGGCTGCGGGGTAAAGCACAACGCCCCGGTACACGTAAGTTAAAAGGCTGCCCAGTCAAACCTGAGCAGCCTTTTCTTTTTTCGGGAATGGGGAACAGGTCCTATAAGTCTTGTCGGTCGGATCGGACTTATAGGAAGGGAGTGTTATGACCCCGCAGTCGTCTCTTGCGAGCGTTTCATCGAGCAGAAGTCGGGGCCGCACATGGTGCAGAATTTTGCGGTGGCGGCGGTGTCGGCGGTGGCGGCGATGTTTTGGGCGTGCACTTGCCTGGTCTTGAGCGGGTCGAGCGCGAGGCTGAACTGGTCTTCCCACTCAAAGGCGTAGCGGGCCTTGCTCATCAGCTCGTCGCGCAGCCAGGTGGTGGCGTTGCCTTTGGCGATGTCGGCGGCGTGGGCGGCGACGCGGTGGACGATCACGCCTTCGCGCACGTCGTCGCGGTCGGGCAGGCCGAGGTGCTCTTTCGGTGTGACGTAGCAGAGCATTGAGCAGCCGAGGCTGGCGATGAGCGTGCCGCCAATGGCCGAGTTGACGTGGTCGTACCCGGCAGCCACGTCGGTCACGAGCGGGCCAAGCGTGTAGAACGGCGCTTCGTGGCAGTGCTTGAGCTGCATCTCCATGTTCTCGCGGATCATGTGTAGCGGTACGTGGCCGGGGCCTTCGATCATCACTTGCACGTCGCGCTCCCAGGCGCGGAGGGTCAGCTCACCGAGCGTTTTCAGCTCGCCGAACTGCGCCGCGTCGTTGGCGTCACCAATCGAGCCGGGGCGCAGCGCGTCGCCGAGTGAGACCGCCACGTCGTAGCTGCGCAGAATCTCGCAGATGTCGTCGAAGTGCGTGAAGAGGAAGTTTTCCCGGTTGTGCGCACGACACCAGCGGGCCATGATCGAGCCGCCGCGCGAAACGATGCCGGTCTGCCGTGCTTCGGCGTCGGGCAGCGTGGCGGCGAGGATGCCGGAGTGGATGGTGAAGTAGTCCACTCCCTGCTCGGCCTGCTCGACGAGCGTGTCGCGATAGACCTCCCAGTTTAGTTCTTCGGCTTTGCCGCCGACCTTTTCGAGCGCTTGGTAGAGCGGCACCGTACCGATCGGAACTGGCGAGTTGCGCAGAATCCACTCGCGGGTTTGGTGGATGTTCTTGCCCGTGCTCAGGTCCATCACCGTGTCCGCGCCCCAGCGGCAGGCCCAGACCGCCTTTTCGACCTCTTCGTCGATCGACGAGCCGAGCGCCGAGTTGCCGATGTTGGCGTTGATCTTGACCCGGAAGTTGCGCCCGATAATCATCGGCTCGATCTCCGGGTGGTTGATGTTGGCCGGAATGATCGCCCGTCCCTTTGCCACTTCGCTTCGCACCATCTCCGGCGTCACCGGCTTGCCGCCGCACCGCTCGATCCACCTTTCCAGCGCCTGGTTCTCGCGGATCGCGACGTACTCCATCTCCGGCGTGATGACGCCCTTGCGGGCGAAGTGCATCTGCGTCACCGCTTCGCCCGACTTCGCAACGCGCGGCTTGCGCCCGGTCATCGATGCCTCGGCCCCAGTGGCTTCAACCGAACCGTTATCGAAGCCCCAGTGGTCACGCACAGGTTCGAGGCCCTTGCGCACGTCGTGCTCGTACTCCGGCTGGGCGAACGGGCCGCTGGTGTCGTACAGAGGCATCGAGTTGAAGGGGATGCCCTTGCACTCGTAGTTTTGTTTGAGGGCTACGCTTCGCATGCCGACTTCGATCGGCCACGTTTTGCCTTTGACATATAATCTGGATGATGCGGGGCCGAAAAAATGCCTGTCGGGGCAGGATGCGCTTTCTGGATTCATGGAATGGGTCTGGAAAAAAGGAACACAGGCCTTGTCAGCCGTAAAGGTATGGTGAAGCAGAGCTATTGGGAGTGGCATGCTTCATCTTTCCTTGCGTCAGCATTACCTGCATCAAGTTATAGGGGTTTGATCTCAGCTTTGTCAAAATGATTCCGGCAAAGCACCCCCAAGATGATTTTTACTCAAGGCACGATAACCAAAATCGGCCTGATTTCCAAGGTGTCGAGCCTGACGGAATCCTTGAGAAAGCGGGGGTTTTATGTAAATTATGGCCTCGTTTGACCAGCAGGCTCCTTGACAGTTTCAATCTTTTTTCCGGCGCTCCATGAACAAATTTTTTCGGGTTTTCAATCTCGTCCGGCTCTCGCTTTTTCAGATAGGGTTCGGCATCATGCTTGGCTTCGTGCAGGACATCCTGAACCGGGTGATGATCAAGGAGCTGTTTCTTCCCGCCACCATCGCGCTTGGACTCATCAGCCTCAAGGAGCTTCTGGCCATTATCGGCGTCAAGGTGTGGGCGGGCAATCTCTCCGACCGCTACACCATTTTTGGTTATCGCCGTACTCCGTATGTGCTTATCGGCCTGGTGAGCTGTATTGTTTCATTCGTGCTCTCGCCTTCGGCGGCCTATGAGGTGCACATTACCGGCGGCAGTCTGGCCTCGATCATCGAGTCCGCCCTGACCGATCTGGCGCTCTGGAAGCTCAGCGCCATCTTCCTGATTTTCGGCTTCGGCCTTCAGGTTTCTACGACCGCCTACTACGCCTTGATTGCTGACATGGTTGACGAAAAAGATATCGGCAAGATCGCCGGAGCGAGCTGGACGCTCATGGTTTTGACAGCTATCATCTCCAACTACACTATCGGTTCCTACCTGAAAGTGTTCACGCCCGAGCGCCTGACGCAGGTTGCCGAAATCGGCGGGCTTGTGGCTCTCAGTGTCGGTCTTGTCGCCGTGCTGGGCGTCGAACGGCGCAACGCTGAAATCGGCAAGGGTAAAGAGAAGCACAACCTTCCGTTTTCCCAAGCGATTCGACTGCTCGCCTCCTCGCCCAACACCATGCTTTTCGCGCTCTACATTTTCATCTCCATTTTCGCCCTGTTCGCCAACGAGGTGGTGATGGATCCCTTCGGCGCAGAGGTGTTCGGGATGCCGGTTTCGGTGACGACCAAGCTTTTCAAACCGGTGATGGGCGGCACGCAGCTCATTTTCATGCTGCTGACCGGCTTTTTGCTCTCTCGCATCGGCGTGCGGTGCGGCGCTTATTTCGGCAATGTGTTCGGAGCGATCGGTTTCGGTCTCATCATCGCCGCTGGCTTCATGCACGATGTCCATTTTCTGCGTATCGCGCTTGTAGTGACCGGTATCGGCCTCGGCGCGGCCAGCGTCTCCAACATCACCATGATGATGAACATGACCGCCGGGCGCAGCGGCATTTACATGGGCTTGTGGGGCACTGCGCAGAGTCTGGCCATCTTCATCGGCCATTCGAGCGCGGGCGTGATTCGCGATCTCGTCTATCACTTTTCCGGCAATCATATGCTGGCCTACGCGGCGATTTTTGCCCTTGAGATCGTTGCTTTCACCGCCTCCAGCCTGGTGCTGCCGCACGTGTCGCGCGAGGCGTTCGAGGCTGAGAGCGCTGAAAAACTTTCCGAATTTACACCCGCCTCCGAGATGGGCTGACCGCACAAGGGAGCTTTGTTATGAACTATGTTTTCGGACCAGTTTCGTCCAAACGCCTCGGCCAGTCGCTCGGCGTCGATCTTTTGCCCTCGAAGAGCTGCACGTGGAATTGCATCTATTGCCAGCTTGGCCGCACGAAGGAATACGTCACCGAGCGCCGGGAGTTTTATCCCAAAGAGGAAATTCTTGCCGAGATTCTTGAAACGGTCGCGAGCGGCAAGCCCATCGACTGGATCACCTTCGTCGGTTCCGGCGAGACGACGCTCTACAAAGGTCTGGGCTGGCTGATTTCGGAGGTCAAAAAGGCGACGGAAATTCCAGTGGCGGTCATTACCAATGGCTCGCTCTTGAGTGATCCGGAAGTTCGCCGGGAGCTGCTCGAAGCTGACGCGGTGCTGCCGTCGCTCAACGCTGGTTCTGCGGAGCTGTTCGAGCGCATCGACCGGCCCGCGCCGGGCTTCACCTTCGAGCGGCACGTCGAGGGATTGCGGCTTTTCAGGCAGGAGTATCGCAGGAAACTCTGGATCGAGGTGATGCTCATCAAAGGGGTGAACGATTCGGAGGCAGCGCTTGCGGACTTGGTTGCGGTGCTTTCAGACATCAAGCCGGACATGATCCATCTGGTGTTGCCTTCTCGCCCAACGCCGGAAGGCTATGCACCGATGCCCGACGAAGACCGGATCCGCCGCGCGGTGTTCATCTTCTCCGCCGCCGCTCCGTTGCTCAATCCCGCCAAAGGCGAAATGACGCTCGGTTCTGCCGATAACCTGCTTGAAACCGTTTCCGGTATCGCCGCCCGCCACCCGTTGCAGGAAGAGGAGCTGCAAGCGGCGCTTGAAAAGCTGTTTATCGGGGATGCGGCAAAGGTCGAAGAGTCGATGCTGGCGCTTTTCTCATCCGGGCGCTTTGAAAAGGTGCGTCAGGGTGGCCATCTGTACTGGATCATCAAGGCGTGAGCTGACCGGTTCAGTTTTTGGCATGAGCCTCGCAGTAGCGTCGGACGCCCTTCAGGATGGCGGGCAAGTCCTGGCTTTGGACGAAGCTCACCACGAACTGGGGAGCGAAAAAGTCGGGTTTGATCTCCGCCTGATAGGTCAACAGCGTGCCCGGCCCGTTGTTTCCATCGAGCGCCTCAAGCCTCCACTCGCCTTCATAGACCTTGAAATCGCCGCTGACCTGCGAAAAATAGAGTCGCTCCGGATAGACCTCCTCCACCTTGAGCGTGAAGTGCACGGTCATTTCAAAAATGAAAATTCCCGACCTGCCCGACTGTTCGATGATTTTGGTGTGGTTGTTTTCCTCCACCAGCTTGCTGGCAACGACCTTGGGCATCGTTTTGTCCAGATGATTGTAATCGGTCAGCATCCGCCACACCACTGAAGGATCAGCTTCGATAAACACGCTGCCATTCGCGCCGATTACGCCATCTGGTAACCACTCCAGATCGATGAGAATTTCGCCTTGCAAGAGCTTTGCCAGTTGTTCGGGAGTTGGTGCCATGGATGCAGAGTTTTGACGGTTGGATTGCTGAAGTTGTGAGAACATAACGCCGTTTAGTACAATGTAGAACTCTTAGCTATCAGCAGCAAAGAGCGATTGTTCAGGTCAGTTTTGCTACGGTGGCTATTTCTTGCAGGCTACTCACGATTGCTGTAGGACGGTGCTCCCAGGGATCGAACACGGCATCGGTCGAGCGCTGTACCCAGATCGCCTGCATACCGACGGCGCGCGCGCCGGTGACATCAAAGGGATTCGACGAAATCAACCAGCTTTTTTCGGCGCTACTTTCGGCCCGTTGCAGGAAATGATGGTACACCTCAGGATCGGGTTTGAAGGATCTGACTTCATCGACGCTGACGATGTCGAGAAAATATTTTCTGACTCCGGCATGATTGAGCACCGATTCGACGTTAGATGCCAGTCCGTTCGAAAACGCATAGAGCCTGAATCCCGCAGCCTGGGCGCGTTCAAGCCCACCACTGACATCCGGAAAGGCTGGCAGTTTGCGATAGCCGTCAAGAAGCGCCTGGCGCTGCTGTTCTGATGGCGCGACCTGAAAGGCGTTGCAGGCAAATTCCAGCGCCTCTGCAGTGCATTCGGCAAAGGAGCAATAGCGTTTTATGAGTGCCCGCCGGGAGGAGTATTCAAGCTGCTTCTGCCGCCAGAGTTTGGACAGGGCGGCAGCGTTTTCACCGGCAAACGTTTCAAGCATCGATACCAGTCCGTGTGTATCGATCAACGTTCCGTAAACATCGAAAGCGAGCGTTTGAGATGATGGAGAGCTTATGCCTGTCGGGTTTTGGTGCTCTTTGTAGGTTGTGAAAACGGATTAAATGCCAAGATGCGATTATGTGAAATTGCCTCGTGAAAAAGAGTCGAAAGTTGCCTAAAAGGGGGCTTCCTGCCCAGAGTCGGAGAGCCGTCACTAAGCATTCCTGTCCTTGAAAAGGCGGTCATACTCTGCGATTGTTTCCGATTTTTTCCCGACATGTTCAGCGATCAATTGGTTGATCAGGTCGTTGACGCTGGTCTGCTGCATGTAGGCGATCTTGGCAAACTCTTTCAGGAGGCTTGGGCGGATTAGCAGATTCAGCCTTTTACTCTTGGTTTCTTTCTGTTTTCCAGCAGAAGGGGGATTGATCGTCAGGGCTGAAGAATGTGTTTCCTGAGTTTGGTTTTCCTTGTCTGTGCTATATGTGTTGCCTGTGTTTTTCGTCTGTTCTGTTTTCTCTGTGTCTCTTTGATCTGTCTCTTCTGCCAGGTTTGTCTGCTCTGGTGGAACAGGTAGATCAGGCTCTTCCGGCTTAAGCTCACTACTCTCTTCGGTATCATCGAAGAGCTTGTCATCAGCAGCAAAAAGATTTCCCGTAAAACTCTTCTTTCTCGGCATCGGTTACTAGAGGATAAGGTTTAAGTAATTTAAATAGAAGTGTTTATTTAATGTCCGTCTGGTGGTTATTATATGTGCAATATGTATTTCTTGGTCTTTTTCCAAGTATGGTCACGATGAGCGATGTTGAATTTTTCTGAGCGTCGATAAGGCACGATTTTTCTCTTTTCGTTTTCGGCGTCATTGTTTCAGATCTAGGATGATTCTGCGTGTCAGAAAGTTGTTTTTATTGTGTTTATTTTATGTATTGCGTGTGTGTTTTTTTGGTAGTTGTGGGTCAAGTTTTTATGCTTTGCCTGGATGATTGTCAGCAGACCGGAAATTTTCCAGCAGCAAGGTTCTGGCAGAATGTTTCGATATTGTCGAGTTCGCGATCGATGATTGCGGCGGCCTGCTGTTTCAGCTCTTCGAAATCGGCGTCCTGTCTGGGGGCGATCTGAGCTGAGGAGACCATCGGGCGATCCACTGGTTTGCCGATCTGGCTGCAAAGCGAAACTACTACCGCCTTGATGCCCGGCAGCTCGCGGTGGATTGCTCCGGCGATCTGATGGCTCAGGATGTTGTAGATTTTGCCGACGTGGTTGACCGGGTTTTTGCCCGCCGCCGCTTCGAGGGTTTGCGGGCGGTTGAAAGCGATGAGTCCATTGACCCTGTTGCCGCGTCCGACCTGTCCGCAGTCGCCACCTTCAGCCGAAGTGCCGAGTACGGAGAGGTACATGCCGCCCTCACCGCGTGCGGGGTCGTCGAGGGTGTTGATTTCGATGGTGACCGAGTTGAGCTGATGGTTGCGGTTTTCAATGAAGTTTTGAAGCTCTTGGCGCAGGGCGGCTTTCCGCTCGAAGTAGTGCGCTGGATCGGAGATGAATCGGTCCACGAAGGCGATGGCCACTGTCAGCGTCAGATGTCCGTGGAGCCGGTAGCCCATGATCTTGATGTCTTCGCCAACTTCCGGGAAGCGCTTTTTCAGGGCGGGGGAGTTGAGATGCTGCTCGACGGTGAGCACGAGGAGTTCGGTCTCGCTCAGTGGAGCGTAGCCTACGCCGACCGAGGTGTCGTTTGCACCGATCACCTTTCGCTTGAAGGCGTCGATAAGTTCGGTCGATCCGGGCTTGATTTCGTTCTGGATAATCAGGTGCTCGTCCGGATCAACAAACCGCAGGTTTGCCTTTAGCCACCGCCTGGCAGCCGCTTCAGCAATGTCGCCGACTGGCACCAGCTGGCCGTTGCAGCTGTAGGTGGCTCGGTCGCCGAAGATCAGCTTCATCGGTTCGAGGAGCAAACCGCCTCCAGCTTTCGGAATGCTGCGCCCCGCAACGAGCAGGCCCTTGTCGATATTGTGGTGGCAGATGTGGCCGAAGTGCTGCTGGTAGTAGCCGCAAAGATCGACGCAGACCGCCTCCATGATCGAATCGCAGATCGTGTCGGGGTGGCCGGTGCCTTTGCGCTCGACCAGCTCGATCGGCTGCTCCGCCATCGGGGTGCCAAAAGCCCCTTCTATTGTGATGTTTCTTTGGGTTTTCATGCTCGCCATCCTTTGTGAAATCGTGTGAGCGTGGAAAGGTCAACAAAGGTTATCTGTAAAAATAAATCTACGGATAACCTTCAGATGTGGCAATATCGCGCTTCCCGGTGGTCAACTGACGGGCTTGGGGGCTTCGGCGGGTTGTTCCTCGATTTTGGTGGCGAGCACCTTGTCGATGCGCTTGCTGTCCATGTCGATCACTTCGAGCCGCCAGTTCTCCCAGAAGGTGATGTCGCCGGTCTGCGGCATCCGTCCGAGCAGCCACATCACCATGCCACTGAGGGTGTGATAGACCCCCTTGTCCTCCTCGGGCACATACTTCAGGCTTAGCTTGTCCTTCAGCTCCGGTACAGGAATGAGGCCGTCGAGCAGCCACGATCCATCTTCGCGCTGCACGGCCCACGAGTCTTCGAGGTTGTGCGGTACGAACTCGCCCGTGACCGCTTCGAGCAAGTCCTGCAATGTCACGAGGCCCTGGATTTCGCCGTACTCATCGACCACGAACACCATCTGCGTGCCAGAGGTTCGGAAGTGGTCGAGCAGCTCCATGCCGGTCAGCGTTTCTGGCACATAGACGCACGGCTGGAGGTGTGTGGCCAGGTCGATGACGCCGCCCTTGATGGTTTGAGCGAGCAACTGCTTGGCGTTGATCACGCCGAGCAGGGACTCCAGTCCGTTCTGGCAGACCGGGAAGCGCGAGTGCTCCGACGCGCCGATCCGCTGCATGTTCTCTTCGATTGGCAGGGCGGTGTCGAGAAAGATGATCTCCGAGCGCGGCACCATCAGCGAGCCGAGTTGGCGGTCGTCGAGGCGAAAGACGTTGCGCACCATCTCGTGCTCCTGCTGCTCGATGATGCCCGCCACGGACCCCTCTTCGAGCATGGCGTGAATCTCCTCCTCGGTGACGCTCGGGTTGGTCTGCTGGTGCTTGCCCATCAGCTTGAGCAGCGTGTCGGTCGAGAACGAGAGCAGCTTGACGAACGGGCGGGTCGCGGAGGCCAGGAGCTGCATTGGGCGCGCGACGATGCGGGCGATGCTCTCCGGATCGGACTGCCCGAGCCGCTTGGGCACCAGCTCGCCGATAACGATGGTGAGGTAGGTGATCGAGACGACCACAATAGCCGTCGATGCTGCGTGGCTCGATTCGGACGTCAGGCCATACGATTCGAGCAGCGCACTCAGGTGCGGGGTGATCGACGATTCACCGATGATACCGTTCAGTACTCCGATAACGGTAATGCCGACCTGTATGGTTGAAAGGAACGCAGTTGGTTGCTCCCCGAGCTTCATAGCCACTGCCGCCGCCTTGTCGCCATCCTCGGCAAGCCGCGCCAGCCGCGTACGTTTGGCGGTTATCAAAGCCATCTCCGACATGGCGAACAGGCCGTTCAGGAGAATGAGGAGTAAAAAGAGAAAAAGGATTTCCATGGATTTCGGTTAAGTGCAAGAACTGTATCCGCTCCCGTTGGGGGATTGGTACACGTACCGCATAATACGGTATCGGCGGGAGATTAGAAAGAGGGGAGTGCGGGGATGTTTGGCCGACTCGTGGTACAGCTCTCAAGCCCTTTCTTTTCGGGCTTCAGCCCAATTTCTTTTACATGGGCTTTTGCGGACGAAATACTACATTGTTCAACAGTGTTTCTCTGTTACACACTAAAAAATCAGCTGACACCTTTAAGCAGGGTATCATGAAAACGACTAAATACTTTGAATATACGAGAAGACGTCCTGATAGAGAAACTATCCGGGATGAGTGGATCATGCAAACGATTGAGTTTCCGATTGAAACATTCAGGCAAACTGATGGCAGGATCAGGAAGTGGTCGTATATTCAGGATGTAGATAAATTTTTGAGAGTGATTCTTTTGGAAGACGGAGAAACCGTTCATAATGCATTTTTTGACAGATCATTCAAGAGAGGAGCTAAGGCATGAGAGTTAAATATTTTTCAGATACGGACACGGCTCATATCGAGTTTACGGAGAGTTCTGTTGAGGAAACGAAGGAGATTAGTGAAAATATCTATATCGATGTCGATGAGCAAGGCAATCTTGTCAGCATGACCATCGAGCACGCAAAATCGAATGCGATGTTATCTGAATTTTCGCTTCAGGAGATTTCGGCGAAGTCGGCGTAGGGGGTTTAGGTTGAAGGTTATGTTGATTAAATTCATCAATATCGGGGACGCCCAAACGCGATTGGATGAGTGGAAAATGAAATTTCTACTGGAAGTCTATAAAGTTGTGCTTTTTTGTTTTTAATTCATCTGATGAAATAATTAAAATTCTATGATTCAAGTTTTTATTTCTTATTCTTCCGTGGATAAAATATCAGCTAAGCAATTGGCTACAGATCTTCGTGTTTTAGGTTATGATGTATGGCTGGATGAGTGGAGTATTGTTGTAGGGCAGCATATTGCTACAGAAATTGAAAAAGGTATTCAAAAAGCTGATTTTATCATTCTTTTGTTATCTAAATCTTCTACAAAGTCTCATTGGGTTGATAGAGAATGGAAGATAGCTTACTGGGAAGAACTTAAGTCTCAGACTACCACTGTTTTGCCTGTTCTCATCGATGACTGTGAGCTTCCAACACTAATACAAGACAAGAAATATGCAGATATGCGTAATTCCTATGCTGTTGGTTTTCGAGATCTTGTTGATGCGATAGAGCGATACAAGTCTACGAGTTCTTCTATTCTTAGCTTTGAATATCCTGATTTTAGTGAGACTATTTCTGATGCATCGCAGATTGATGTTCTTGGTTTTGATTTTGGTGGTGGGTCAATAAGATACTATTCCATAGTTGAAGAGAGTTTGAATAGAGGTTGTTCTATTAGGGTGATTCTTTGTAAGCCGAGTCCTGCTGTTATTCAAACATTAACCTTTAGGTCTTATGCGACGCGCCAGGAAAAAACTATCATTGATTCAATCAATAGGTCAATTGTATATATTGATGCTTTAAAAAGTAAAATAAAAGACCCTAGTAGTATTCAAGTTCGTACTCTTGAATATGTTTCGCCATATGGCTTGTTTCTAGCTTCGGGGAAAAGAAGTTCAAAGATCTATGTTAAATTGATGCCATTTCGTGTGTCTACAGGGCAATATCCTACATTTTGTGTTGATAAACAGATTGATGAGAAGTGGTTCGTTTTTTTTGCTCGTCAATATGACCTCTTTTGGAAGGCATCAGTTCCTTTGTGTGATTCATAAAATAAAGGGCATCTCTAAAAAGTCAGCATGGATATAAAACATTGAAATATATCAGTTTAACTGATTTTATGTCTTGAAATATCCATATCTTAACGCAGTACCCATCAACACGACTGTACTGCGATGAAAAACATCAATCCTCTTGGCCTTTTTGACGAACATTTTCTGCTCGAACGGCTTACCAAACTCAAGGATCCGCTTGTCAAGCTTGAAGCGCATATCGACTGGCAACTGTTTGCCCCCATCCTTGAAGTGGCTTTCACCAAGCCGTCCAACCGCAAGAGCATGGGGCGTCCGCCATTTGATCGGTTGATGATGTTCAAACTCCTTATTCTCCAGAGCCTGTACAACCTTTCAGACGATCAGACGGAGTACCAGATGACTGACCGGTTGAGTTTCAAACGCTTTCTCGGTCTGAA
>DRSQ01000161.1 GCA_011372505.1 Chlorobaculum parvum
GGTGCCCGACGGCATCCGGTGCATCGCCAGCGCGTCGATGAAGCGGCCGATCTCGGCAATCGCCTCGTCGCCTATCAGGCCACGCAGGTCGAGCCGTGTCGATTCAAGCGTTGACGATTTGACCGACCAGCTTTTGCTCGACGCCGCGCCCGTGTCGGACGCCCTTTGCAGCTTCTTCGCTCCGGCGCGGGAGATCTTTTCGAGACCGCGCAGCGCCGTGGTGAGCCGGAAATTGCCGCACCGCACCACAGCGGAGTCGCCCTGAATCGACTCCACCTCACCGGTGATGTTGGTGTCGCCTATCCTGACCGAGTCGCCCGGCTGGATGCTCAAGTCAACCTGCGGCGCAACCTCGCGCTCGACCTTCTCCTCCCTCGACGCAGCCTCCTGCTTCATTCCGGCCAGTCGCTTCCGCGCCTTATGCAGTGTGGCCTCGTCGCCGGGGTGCTCCTTCACCTCGCGCACCAGATCGCGAATCTCCTTGCGCGCCTGTTCGAGCTGGCGATTCATGTCTCGATAGCCCTTGCTCTTCAGCTCCTGAATCTTCTGGCGCAGCTCGGCCCGCTGCTTGGTAAACATCGAGCGGATCGATTCGGCTTCGAGCCGCTCGCGCCTGAGTTCCGTCTCCAGCTCGCGGTTCTGCGCCGCCGACTGCCGGAAATCCTCGATCATCTCCTCCAGCCCCGTGTGGCCGGTCGTGAGGAAACCCGAAGCGCGGTTAACGATCTCGTCCGAAAAGCCCATGCGCCGCATCATCGCGAAGGCGAAGCTGTTGCCCGGCACGCCTTTCAGGAAGCGGAAGGTCGGCGCGAGGCCGTTGCGGTCGAACTCCATCGCGCCGTTGACGACCCCTTCGCGCCGGTGGGCATAGACTTTCAGCTCGCCGAGGTGAGTGGTCACAATGGTTTTGACATCCCGCGAAATCAGCTCCTCGATCACCGCGCGAGCGATGGCACTCCCCTCCTCAACGTCGGTTCCGGAGCAGAGTTCGTCGATCAGGACGAGGCTGCCGGGGACGGCGTGGTCGAGAATATCTCGGATCGCCGCAAGGTGGGAACTGAAGGTCGAGAGGTCGTTCTCGATGGACTGCTCGTCACCAATCTCAATGAACAGCCCGGCGAAGTGCGGAAACTCCGAACTCTCGCTACACGGAACAAGATAGCCGTGCTGCAACATGCAGCAGAGCAGGCCGACGGTCTTCATCGCCACCGACTTGCCGCCCGCGTTCGGCCCGGAAATGACCAGCGCCTGCTCGGTTTCGCTGAGCTCCATGTCGAGCGGCAGCACCTTCTCCTTTGAAAAATCGTGCGAAATGAAAAGCCACGGATGGTAGCCTTTGACGATCTTCAGCCGCCGCCCCGCCGAGAGCTGCGGCAGCATCGAGCCGGTCTCGATGGCGAGCCGCGCCCGTGCGTAGAGCGTATCGAACGCCGCCATGATCTCCTGATTATGCCGCACGTTGGGCAGCTCCTGCCGCACCTGCTCGGACAGCTCCTTCAGGATGCGCTCGATCTCGCGCCGCTCGGCGATCTCCAGCTCCTGAATCCGGTTGCTGATTTCAAGCGTCTCCGCCGGTTCAACGAACACCGTCTGACCGGTCTGCGAATAGTCCTGGATGTAGCCCGGCAGCCGGTACTTGTTCTCCACCCGCAGCGCCAGCACCTGCCGACCATGCCGGAAACCGACCGTCTCCTCCATCAGCCACCCCTCGTTCTGGCAGCGCCGCAACAGCCGCTCCATCTTGCGCCGCAATCCATCACGCGCCTCGCTGAGGTCGTTGCGGATTTCGAGCAGCGCGTCGCTGGCCGTATCGCGCACCATACCCCGCTCGTCGATGGCCAGCGCCACGGCGTACTGGATGCTCTTTTCCAGCCAGAGCGCGATGGTCAGCTCGTTCAGTTCGGGATAGATGTCGCGGTTGGAAAACATGAACTTACGAAGCTGCACTGCACTTTGCAGCAACGCCGCGATGTCGAGCAGCTCTTCCGGATCGAGCCAGCTTTCAAGCACCTCCAGCTTGTCGAGCAAACGGCGGGTATCGGGCAGTTGCGAAAACGGCAACGGCGCGCCCTCAAAGAGAAAGTTCTTCAACTCCAGCACCCGCCTCAGCTCGCGCTCGGTCTCGCCCGCCAGAGGAGCCTCCATCCGCTCGACGAGGTCACGCCCCATCTCGGAAATACAGAACCCGGCAGCATACCGCGCCACCTTGTCGAACTCAAGCTTGCTGAGCAGGGGGATTGATTCCATCGTTGTCGATTCGTCCATGTTCACCATAACACTGTTTCACTTCGTTCACGCTTTTGGCCGCCAAGATAAAAGATAATCCCGAAAAGATAATCCCGAAAAAGCTGAAGATGGGGGATTTTCGTTGGGGCAATGAGATGCCTGGGAGCGCCGAGCAAAGTGGTCGGGGTGATTTGGTGATCTGAATAAATTTGTAGCCTGGCGTGTCAGATTGAGAAAAAGAAATGGGCTTTTTCTGCCGAAATACTACATTTATGGAAAAAACTTTCGCGGAATGCGGGATGAACAGTTATCGTAATTGAACACCGTAAACAAGTGGTCTTATACTGATCCGCATAAGACCACTTGATAAATCGAGGAACACGCGGTAAAATGTTAAAATTATGAGCGTTGCGAGATATTTTCGATACTGTCTGAATGCGTCTTATATGGGCTGAAAATCAAAAATCCGCGTCTTATGCGGATCGGTATAAACAATGTTATACATAGAAGAAAAAAATATTGAGATGGAAACAAGATTGAAAAAATATAAAGATTTACTTATTCAGAAGAGGTATAGCCAAAA
>DRSQ01000162.1 GCA_011372505.1 Chlorobaculum parvum
ATCATCGGCCTGTGCTCTGGAATTGCAACTCGATAAGTGGGTAGAGGTTAACCCGGAACTCATCCGGGTCCTGCATAAGTTTTTTTAAATCTAAGGTATTCTGTCATTAATGGGAGAGAAAAATATCCTTGAGGAGACCGAGAAGTATGCTTCACGGGGTAACAAGGCTACCCGCAAAGGGTTCGGCGAGGCATTGCTTGAAGCCGGACGCGAAGACCCTTCGGTTGTCGCTCTCTGCGCCGATCTGACCGGTTCGCTGAATATGAACCTCTTCCGTGACGAGTTCCCGGAGCGTTTCATTCAGACCGGTATCGCCGAGGCGAACATGATTTCGATGGCTGCTGGCCTTGCCACTACCGGCAAGACACCCGTGGCTTCGACCTTCGCCGTCTTCGCGACCGGTCGCGTGTTCGACCAGATTCGCCAGTCGGTCTGCTACTCGAACCTTAACGTCAAAATCTGCGCCTCGCACGCCGGCCTGACGCTCGGCGAGGATGGCGCGACGCACCAGATTCTCGAAGATATCGGCATCATGCGCAGCCTGCCTCGCATGACCGTTGTCGTGCCCTGCGACTACAGCGAAACCAAACGCGCCACCAAAGCGATTCTTGAACATAAAGGGCCGGTCTATCTGCGCTTCGGACGCCCGAACGTGCCGGACTTCACCGCCGACGAGGATAGCTTCGAGATCGGCAAGTCCATCGAGCTGAATCCCGGCAAGGATGTGACGGTCATCGCCTGCGGCATCATGGTCTGGAAAGCGCTCGAAGCGGCGCGAATTCTCGAAAAAGAGGGGGTGACGGTGCGCGTCATCAACATGCACACCATCAAGCCGATCGACACGCTCGCTATCGTGCGCGCGGCCAACGACACCGGTGCGATTGTCACCGCAGAGGAGCACCAGATGCACACCGGTCTCGGCGAGGCTGTGGCCCAGGTCTGCGCCCGCAACATTCCGGTGCCGATCGAGATGGTCGCCGTTGAGGACACCTTCGGCGAGTCGGGCAAGCCGGACGACCTGCTCAAAAAGTACAAGCTGACCACCGAGGATATTCTGGAAAAGATTTACATGGCGCTGCGCAGGAAAGATTAATTAAAAGATCAGACCGATCTGAAAAACACTTCAGGATACAGGAGAACGAACCATGGCGATGCCCAATTTAGCCGATATGATGAAGCAGATTCAGGAGGCTGGATCGAAGATGCAGGATGTGCAGAAGCAGCTTGAAAAGCTTGTCTCCGAAGGCGAGGCTGGTGGCGGCATGGTGAAGGCGAAGGTGAACGGACGGCAGAAGCTGCTCGAACTCACCATCGATCCCGAAATCATGGACGACGTCGATATGGTGCGGGATCTGGTCGTGGCGGCGGTCAACAAGGCGCTTGACGCTTCGGCACAGGTCGCGCAGAGCGAGATTCAGAAGGCCGCAGGCGGTATGATCAACCCTGCCGATCTGATGAAGCAGTTCGGAGGTCAGGGCTAACCGGCAGTTTCATGCGTTACAGTTCAGGAGCCGTTGAGGCGCTCATCGAAGAGTTTGCCAAACTGCCCGGCATTGGCCGGAAAACTGCCCAGCGCCTTACCATGCATGTGTTGCAGGAGCGGCGCGGGGAGGTCGAGAAGCTTGCCGCCGCCCTGATCGATGTCAAGGAGAAGGTGGTGCGCTGCTCGGTCTGCCAGAACATTACCGATCTCGGTACCGACCCCTGCCTGCTCTGTACCTCGCCCGGACGCGACCGCTCGGTCATCTGCGTGGTCGAGTCGCCCACCGAAGTGCTTGCCTTTGAAAAAACAGGTCATTACAAGGGATTGTACCACGTGCTGCACGGGGTGATTTCGCCGCTCGACGGCGTCGGCCCCGACGACATCAAGGTGTGTGAACTGCTCGCGCGAATCACTCCCGATTCGGTGGACGGGGTGCGCGAAGTGGTGCTGGCGCTCAATCCCACGGTCGAGGGGGAGACCACCTCGCTCTATATCAGCAAACTGCTCAAACCGCTTGGCGTCAACGTCACCCGGATCGCCCGTGGCATTCCGGTCGGCGCGGAGCTGGAATTCATTGACGAAGCGACCCTGTCGCGCGCGATGGACGGGCGTTCGGCTGTCTGATTGCCGATGGCCGCGTAACGAAAACTTCAGTTAATTCGAGTGATGAACGGAAACAATAAAAAAGTACTGATTATCGGCGGCGGTCTTGCGGGCCTGACTGCCGCAAAACGGCTCGTTGACCAGGGCTTTCAGGTCAGGGTGCTCGAGAAGCGCTCCATTTACGGCGGCAAGGTGTCGGCCTGGAAAGATGAAGAGGGTGACTGGATCGAATCGGGTACCCACTGTTTTTTCGGGGCCTACGACGTGCTCTACGATCTCATGAAGGAGATCAAAACCTACCACGCCGTGGACTGGAAAAAGCACCAGCTCACCTACACGCTCGAAGGGGGGAACAGCTTCACCTTCAAAACCTGGGATCTGCCCAGCCCGCTGCACCTCATGCCGGCGATTGTCAACAACGGCTATTTCACCTTCGGCGAGATGGCCTCGTTCGCCAAATCGCTCATTCCTCTGGCGCTTCAGAAGGACGCCTACCCGCCGACGCAGGATCACCAGACCTTTGCGCAGTGGGCCGAGGAGAAGAAGTTCGGCAAGCGCCTGATGGACAAGATGTTCCGCCCGATGGCGCTCGCCCTCAAGTTCATTCCGCCGGAGGAGATTTCAGCCAAGATCATCCTCGATGTCACCGAGACCTTCTACCGCATTCCCGATTCGTCGTGCATGGGCTTCCTGAAAGGATCGCCGCAGGAGTACCTGCACGATCCGCTCGTCGATTATTCGACCCGCAAGGGCGCGGAGTTCCAGAACCAGGTGGCGGTCGATGAGCTGCTTTTCGATGGCACAGAGATTCGCGGTGTGCAGTTGCGCAACGGCGAGATTCTCGATGCCGACTACTACCTCACCGCGCTGCCGATCCACGATCTTTGCAGGGTGCTGCCAGCGTCGCTCAAGCAGCACGACCGCTTTTTCGGCGACCTCGACAGGCTCGAAGGGGTGCCGGTCATTTCGGTACAGATCTGGTACGACCGTGAGATTTCCTCCATTGATAACGTGCTCTTCAGCCCGGACGGCATCATTCCGGTCTATGCCAACCTGGCGCGCACCACGCCCGACTACCGGACGTTGCGAGGCGAGCCGTTCGAGGGCAAGACCCGCTTCGAGTTCTGCGTCGGCCCGGCCAAATCGCTGATGGGCCTCACCAAGGAGGAGATCATCGACAGGGTTGATCGCAGCGTGCGGGCCAACTTCCCGAAAGAGACGCAGGGTGCGAAGATTCTGAAGTCAACGCTGGTCAAGATTCCCCGCTCGGTCTATGCGCCGCTGCCCGGCATGGAGCAGTACCGCCCCACGCAGAAGACGCCTGTCCGGAACCTCTTCATCTCTGGCGGCTACTCGCAGCAGCTCTACTACGATTCAATGGGTGGTGCGGTTATGAGCGCAAACCTCGCGGTCGATGCGCTCACGAAAGCGGCTGCGGAGAACGGTCGGTAAACGTCAATCGTGACGTCCGGGAAAACTTTTCGACAACGTGTGAAAGTTGTTCTTTTTCTCGATGAAAATGTTATCTTTGCTGACCTGATTGAATGACCCAAAAGGTCGGCAGGCCCTTGTAGCTCAGTGGATAGAGCAACAGTTTCCGGAACTGAAGGTCGGCAGTTCGAATCTGTCCAAGGGCGCGAGATTCATCAGGACACCATCGGGGTGTGGCTCAGCTGGTAGAGTGCTGCGTTCGGGACGCAGAGGTCGTGGGTTCGAGTCCCGCCACCCCGACACAAAGGCGGTTACAGCAGGTACTGTAGCCGCTTTTTTCTTTTTACAGTATCACTTACATAGCTTGCGACAATTGTGATACTTTTCGAATACCTTGTTACATTTGGCTGATGAATTTTGAGCCAATTAACCTTTCGCGTTGGTTATTTGCTGGTTTTTCAGGCTAGAAAATGAGTGGTAAAGATACGCTTGTGCGTAAGGTTGCTGAATTGCCAACGAATTTGAATAGTCGAACCTGCTCGGAGCTTGCGCTTGCTGGTTTGCGCGGAAACGTTATAGCCTGAAGAGTATTTGCCTGCTGGACCAGCTGGAATGGGTTGATTGACATTGCCATGAGTTCAGTCAGCTGGATCGTTTAGGTCTGCACTGTCGTTATGATTGCAATACATTTTTGGGTAAATCCAGTCATTTGTTATTGCAACTATGAACGACCAATTATTCAAGAAAGTATTGAGATATCTTGAATCGGAGAGTTACATGATGGCATATAGGGTGCTGCTTGAGCTCGCCGACGAATATATGCCGCTTGCAACCCGAATGGATTTTGATGCCCTTCACTCATCCTTGGGCATTGTTGTTGGTGAGCGTTCCGGGCACCCTGATATTTCTGAGCAGCTTGCCGATACGGCAGGCTTTTACGAAAGGTTGGCGTATCTGTTGACCAAAAAGCTTCTCGGTGATGAGGAGGCGGGTGAAAAAGCCGATACCCTCATGCTCTGTGTGGCGGCTTTCGGTAACCACAGGCGGAATTGAATGTTCCGGCATCGTGGGGTGGCTCGGTGCAGACCTGAAAAGACGCGAATGCCATTACATTTGCGTGCCTGTCTGTAGAGGTTCCAGGATGTTTACATCCCATCTTCTTTTATGGATGAGCGCATGAACACGCAAAAATATTCAGGTCGCAGGCGAGGTGAGGTATGACCGAGGCTTTGGGCGTTGTTTTCACTATTCTTTTGGCCTCCTGGTCCGTATTGTTCGATGCTGCGCCGTGGGTGCTGTTCGGATTTCTGGTTGCCGGTCTCGTCAAGGCATTCGTGCCTGAAGATGTGGTACAGGCTCACTTGGGCGGCGGCCTTCGGAGTATCATCAAGGCTTCAGCGATCGGCGTGCCCGTTCCGCTGTGCAGCTGCGGGGTGATTCCTGCGGCGGCCAGCCTCAAAAAACAGGGTGCGGGAAAGGGGGCTGTGGCCTCTTTTCTTGTTTCCACTCCGGAAACCGGCATCGATTCGATTGCGATTACCTACGCCTTGCTCGATCCCCTGATGACCATCTTCAGACCCATCGCGGCGTTCGTGACGGCCATCGCGACTGGCGTCGCTGTTTCTTTCACCGGAACTGACGAGCCTGCCGTCGCAACGGAAACGGCGTGCGGTTATCAGGATTCCGGCTGTTCTTGCAGTCGCAGCCACAAAAAAGTCGAGAAGCCAGGCATGGCGCAGAAAGTCAGGTCAGGCCTTTCATTTGCTTTCGGTGAACTTCTCGGCGATGTCGGGGGATGGCTGCTGGGCGGAGTGCTGCTGGCGGGTCTGATTTCGGGTTTCGTCTCCGGAGAGTTTGTCGAGCGTTACCTGTCGAATGATATTGTCGCTATGGCCATGATGCTGGCGATATCGGTGCCGATGTATGTCTGCGCCACCTCGTCAACGCCCATTGTCGCAGCGCTTGCGCTCAAAGGCATTTCGCCCGGAGCGGCCCTCGTGTTCTTGCTTGCCGGTCCGGCGACCAATGCAGCCTCGTTGCCGGTGATCTCGAAATTGCTCGGCAAAAAGGGCACGGTGGTCTATCTGGTGGTCATCGTTGTGATGTCGCTCCTGTTCGGCATCCTTGTCAATCACCTCTACGGCTAGTTTGGCTTCGACCCGAAGCACTGGGTGAGCGCCGCAGCACAAGAGGAGAGTGGTGCACTTGCCGTCCTGTCAGCCATTCTGCTCATTGTGCTGATACTGCGCGCTCGTTTCTCTTCCTGGCGCGCAGGTCGTCCGCACTGATCTCACGCCTTTTTGCCCACCGGAGCGAGGTATATCGTGAACTCTTCCTTGCCGTCAACGTCGATTAATTTATCCATTCTATCCTGATGATATGCGGCGATGGCGCAGGTTCC
>DRSQ01000163.1 GCA_011372505.1 Chlorobaculum parvum
ATCTTTTTCTGTTCGGCCTTGTTCAGGACTGACTGCTGCTTTTCGAATGCGGCAGAGCCGTTCTCAAAAAACTCCTTCTGCCATCGGTAGAAGACGTTGGGTTGCAAGCCGTATTGATCGCACAGGTCGGAGACCAGAACACGATCAACCAGATGCCGTTTCAGGATAGCATCCTTTTCTTGAGGGGTGTAGTTTTTTCTCGATTTTCGCATGATGAATTCCTCCGTTTTTGCACTCTAACTCAAACGGATCAATTCTCCAATTCACGCTGAACCAAAACAACTGGTGAAGACGTTCGACCTCAAGCCGATTGGTACGGTTAAAGCTGATGTTGAAGCGATGATGGCCGGAAACTGAGGAGGATTTTTCTTCTCAGCAGTTCATTAGAAGCTGCTCCGGCAAACAAAACCGGAGCAGCTTTTTTTTGTTACGCCTCGCTTTTTACAGCCGTTGCTTTTTCGTTCCAGTTGCGTGCAAGCGCGATGCCGGAGAGGTTGTGCCACAAGCTGAAGAGTGCGCCCGGTAGCGCCGAGAGCGGTTGGAAGAACTGATTGGCCAGCGTCACGCCCAGCCCCGAATTCTGCATTCCGATTTCGATGGCAATGGTACGCCTGTCGATAACTTCACATCGAGCCAGAGTTGCAACCGCATAGCCGGCGGCAAGCCCACCGAGGTTGTGCAGCACGACAGCCACAATCACCGCCACCGGAAAGGCGAGCATGCGCTCGGCGTTCAGCGCCATCACGCAGGCGATGATGAGCGTGATCGATATGACGGAGATCGATGGCAGAACGGTTTCGAGCTGCGCCGTCTGTTTCGCAAAAAAATGACGGACCAGCAGACCTGCTACAAGCGGGAGCGCGACGAGCTGAAAAACCGAGAGAAAGAGGTCGCTGAAGGAGACGTCGATCGACCTCTGGAGCAGCAGATAAATAATCGTTGGGGTCAGTACGGGCGCAAGCATCGTTGAAAACATGGTCATGGTCACCGAAAGGGGAACATTGCCTTTTGAGAGGTAGACGATGACGTTGGAAGCGGTTCCACTCGGGCAACTGCCGACAAGCACCATGCCGATCATCAGCTCTTCAGGCAACCGCAGCACGCTGCCGATCAGCACCGCCAGCCCCGGCATGACGGTGTACTGCACAACCGCAGCGAGCAGAACAATATTTCTTTTTCGCCAGACATCCCTGAAATCTCCCGCACTGATCGTCGTGCCCATGCCGAACATAATGAGCGCCAAAAGCGGCGCAATCAACGGCTTGACCCAGATGAACGAAGGGGGAAACAGCAGCGCGACAAGGGAGGCCGATAACGCAATAAGCAGAAAGTGACGATTGAGCACGTTCATTGGGGATGAGATGCCGGGTTCTGAATGGATGTCGTAACGCTTGTAAGGTAACGTTTCCAGTCCTGAACATCGCCATGCTCTGGCGAAGATGTTCGGTGTGAAGCTGGATCGGCTGAGGCAGAGGGTTGCGTCAGAGGGGGGATGATAAAGGAAAGCTTTTTTAGTGCGTACTAAACCAGTGGTTTAGTGAGTCGGTTGTGATCTCTTCAATCAACAGGAGAGTTCGGGTGCCTTTTTATGCAGCTTGAAACTCTCTTGGGAGGATTTGCCGGGATGTGGTTCGGTTTTTGCAGCTTATTAGTTGTTCCTGATGCTCTTGGAACGGATGTGTTGACTCCCGCAGTGGCTGTATTATGGCTTTTTCTGTGCAGTTTGTTACTGAGGGCATTCCTGATTCTCCTACGATC
>DRSQ01000164.1 GCA_011372505.1 Chlorobaculum parvum
AGACCTGCACCCGCTGTTCGAGCCGCGTCATGATGAGCGCGCTCTGCTCTTCGATGGTGACCGGCGCGTCGGAGACGCTCTGCGTTCTCGTTTTCGGCATGTTGTCGATCACCGACTGGTAGGCCAGCATGAGATGATAGAGCGTCGGACGGTTCACCGGCTCGTCCATCTCGTCGATCACCTCCGGCTCCAGCGCCTCGAACACGCCGCGCGGGAACATCCGCGACCGATCGATGCCGAGCTGTTCGAGCCCCGAGGCGCCCTCCTTGAGGCGCTTGTATTCGAGTAGACGCTGCACCAGCTCGGTGCGCGGATCGAACTCGTCGGCGTGGCCATCATCCGGCTCCGGACGGGGCAGCAGCATCCGCGCCTTGATGCTCATCAGCATCGAGGCCATGTAGATAAACTCCGCCGCAACTTCGAGGTTCAGGCGCTGCATGGCGTGGATGTACGCAATAAAATCACCGGTGATTTTTGAAACCGGAATGTTGTAAATATCGAGCTCGTCACGCTTGATAAAAAACAACAGAAGGTCGAGCGGGCCTTCGAACTCTTCCAAACTGATGCGAAACATACAGAAGCTGCTGATTTCGACTTGAGTGAAACGGCCATGCCGTCCAAGAAACCGGTTCAGGATACAAGGTAAAGACTTTCCATTTATTTTTGTGGGCCGTGATCGGTATTTTTCCCCGACGCGCACTTGTTGCCAAAAAAACGGAGCGCGCATGAAAAGCCCCAACTTGTCAGAATACCGGACACTTTGGGCTCTTACCTTTACACTGAGCCGTTCTGAAAAGCTTTCGGAACGGAGAACTGCTGTCCAGACGCAATTATCGAACTTCGACCACAGCTCCCATGAAACACCGTGCGATTTCACTTGTGCTTGCCGTCGTCAGCACAATCATTCTATCCGCCACGTGCGCGGCACAATCAGCCGCGGAGTATTACAACCAGGCCCTCTCAGAGCATCAGGCCGGTGAACTACAGCAGGCGGTACGCCTCTATACCAAAGCCATCAAAAAAGATGATCGCATGATCATGGCCTACCAGATGCGGGGAGCGGCATGGCAACAAATGCGGCAATTACAGCAGGCCTTCGACGATTACACCATCCTTATCGAGCAGGATGAACCATACTTTCGGGCCGTCGGCTACTTCAATCGCGGTATCGTCAACGACATTGCGGGCCGTCACACCGAAGCGATCGACGACTTCACAGGAGCCGTGAAGATCGACTGGAAAATGGGAGCCGCCTATTTCCACAGAGCCGTCGCCCGCCTCAAAAGCAGAGACAGCACCGGTGCTTTCAAAGATTTACACCAGGCAGCCAGGCTCGGCGACACCGATGCCAAACAATGGCTCGACCTCCTGTCGCCCGGCTGGCGAGAGCAAAAAAAATAACCCCTCCGAAACCGGACAGGGATAAAGCAAAAAAGCCGCCGGGGTCCTCTCTCCGGCGGCTTTTGCGTTTGTAATCTTTGGCACGGACGCGCAGAATCGGAACTCAGATAGCGCTTCCTCCGCGTTCGTCAGTTCTGATTCTGATACACTGCTCCAGCGGCGTCACAAAAATCTTGCCGTCACCGATCCTGCCCTTACCGTGCCGTGCAGCATTAATGATGGTTTCGATGGTCGTATCGACGTACTGATCGTTGACGGCAATTTCAAGCCGAACTTTGGGAATCAGGTTCGGAGCAATCTGCTGGCCACGATAGTATTCAATATCCTCCTGGCGTCCATGACCGGAAACCCGGCTGATAGTGATTCGGGAAATATCGGCCTGAATCAGCGCCTCGCGAACGTGGTCGAGCCTGTCCGGCGGAATGATTGCGGTAATAAGTTTCATGCTTGTCTATCAGTTAGGATTGATAAGGCCGTAACCCTGCTCTCCGTGCATGCTGTGGTCAAGGCCGGACATTTCATCGCTTTCGCCGATACGCAAGCCGACGGTTTTTTCCACAATCACCAGCAGCACCAGCGAAACAACCGCCGCGAACACGATCGTGACGCCGACAGCGGTGAGCTGAACGCCGAGCTGCTGCCACATCGTCCAGACGCCTCCGGCAGCTTCGGCGGCCTCGGCCATCCAGGCGGGACGGATGAAGAAGGTGAGGAAAATAGCTCCGACGATACCGCCGACGCCATGAATGCCGAACGCATCGAGGCTGTCGTCGTAGCCGAGCTTGTTCTTGAGCAGGATCGCCATGTAGCAGATCAGGGCGGCGATAGCGCCGAGCGCGAACGCGCCGTACGGCGGCACCACGCCCGCAGCCGGGGTGATGGCCACAAGGCCGGCGAGGATACCCGAAGCCACGCCGAGGCTGGTAGCCTTGCCGTGGTGAACGATTTCAATCACCATCCAGACAAACGCACCGGCGGCGGCGGCCATCTGAGTCACGGTCAGGGCGCGGGCAGTGGCAAGGTCACTGGAGATGGCGCTACCGGCGTTGAAGCCGAACCAGCCCACCCAGAGCAGGCCTGCGCCCGTGAGGGTCATCACCAGGTTGCTCGGGTGCATGACGTTCTTCGGATAGCCACGACGTGCGCCGAGGTAGAGCGCGGCGACCAGCGCCGTGACGCCGGAGGAGATATGAACCACGGTACCGCCGGCGAAGTCGATCGCGCCAGCCGCGCCAAGGTTGAACAGGAAGCCGTCAGCCGCCCAGACCCAGTGGCAGATCGGGGTGTAAACGATGATGCTCCACAGCGCGATAAAGAGCAGGTAGCCCTTGAAGTTAACCCGCTCGGCAAACGCACCGGCAATCAGGGCCGGGGTGATGATGGCGAACTTGCCCTGGAACATGGCGAACACATACTCCGGAATGTGGCTGTCCATAATCGCGTCATCGATGCCTTTCAGCATGAAATAGTCGCTGTTCCAGCCAACCAGCCCACCGAGAATGTTCGGGCCGAAGCTCAGCGCGTACCCGACCGCCGGCCAGAGCACACCGATAATCACCATCGCAGCGAAGCTGTGCATCATGGTGCCGACAACATTTTTGGTGCGCACAAGTCCACCATAGAACATGGCCAGCCCCGGCACCATGAGCAATACGAGCGCCGTGGAAGTCAGCATCCACGAGGTCGTACCGGTATCGGATGCCACACTCTCGGCAGCCCAACCAGTCTGGTGAGCCATCATCACCGCCAGCAAAGCAAGCAGAGACGCTCTCAGTCTTTTACCCATAACCATCCAGTTTAATCGATTATTGATCCTTAAAATTTTATGAATTAGTGTGGATAATAACGATTCATTTAAGGCCAAACAAGAAAAGAGAGCAATTTTCTTACGGAATGGTAGAAAAAAACGGAAAAACCAACATTCAGGAAGGTTTTTTGCCGAAGACAATCGAGGCAAAAACAGAAACGCAAAAGGAAGAAAAAATGATGCAAGGAGTGAAAAAAAACAGCGGCGGGCTTAAAAAACATCAAGAATTAATCAAGCCAAAACGTTTTTCTTTTTGAAAAGGATAGTTTATTGAGGTAAATTCAACATTAATTAGCCAGTGGTTGGCTGATCGCTTGACGGATGACTGGTGCTTTGGTTATCCGATGGCGACATTCTCTATCGAAGCACATGTTTCTACCGTCCTATAATGAATATTTACATTGGCAATCTGCCGTACAACGTTTCGGAAGATGACTTGCGCGATGCGTTCTCTGAGTTTGGGCAGGTGCACAGCGCCAACATCATTACCGACAAGTTCTCGGGCCGCTCCAAAGGTTTCGGATTTGTCGATATGCCGAACGATGGCGAAGCCCGCGCGGCAATCGAGGAAATGAACGACAAAGACTTCAAAGGCCGCACCATAAAAGTCAACGAGGCAAGGCCCCGCGAAGAGAGACCGATGAGAAGAGAGCGTTACTGATTGCAGGGGTTTCTCTCATCAACAAGCTCATGCGGGTAGGCCCACAAGGCCTGACCCGCTTTTTTATATCTTTTCGGAGAGCCTCAGATGCCTCTGGAAATGAGATCGCCGAGCGCGTCATTCAGATAAGCCCAGGCAAACGGAAAACCGTGCTGTTCGAGAAACTCCGGCTTGACGTTCTGACCCGTCACCGCATACTCCGCCCCCTCGCCCATCAGCACCTGAACCGCGAGCTTCGGCACCGGCAAAAGCGATGGACGATGCATCACCGCGCCCAGCGTTTCCGCAAAAACCTTCATGCTGACCGGTTCGGGCGCGACCCCGTTGACCGGGCCTTGATACGCCTCATTATCAAGCGATTCGAGAATAATGCCCACCTCGTCATCGAGATGAATCCACGAAATGCACTGCTGGCCCGAACCGATCGGCCCGCCAATAAAAAAGTCGAACGGCGTCATCATCTTCTGCAACATCCCGCCCTTGGTTGAAAGCACGATGCCCGTTCTCAAACGCACAACCCGGATGCCAAGCTTTTCGGCGGCAATGGCCTCTTTCTCCCAGTCGAAGCAGATTTTGGCCAGAAAATCCTGACCAGGAGCCCCAGACTCACCAAGCTGCGGCGTATCCTGACACCGCTCGAACGAGCCGTAGTAACCGATGGCCGAGGAGGAAAGAAACACCTGCGGCTTGACCGAAGCGGCCGTCATAGCTGCAACCAGCGCCCGGGTACCGTCGATGCGGGAATCGTAACAGGCCTGTTTGTGCTCTTCGGTCCAACGGGCATCAAGCAACGGTTTGCCTGCAAGATGAATCGCCCCGTACGCACCGTCGATCCATTTGGTCCACTCGCCTGTTGCCATGCCCGAATCCCAGTGCACATAAGCCGCCGCGCCAGGCACCTTGACTTTGGCCGCCTCTGTGGAACGCGCAAACACAACAACCTTGCGCCCCGATGAAATAAGCCGCTTCGCAACCTCTTTGCCGATAACACCGGTCGCGCCCGTAATGACGATATGGCCGTCCATAACTCTATAATTTAAATGAGAATCCCGTAGCATAACTCTATGCCTGTAGGTCTGACAACCGGCCAAAGAGAGGAAATAATTCCCGGCGCCTCAGGATCGTCCTTCAGAATGCAATGGCGATCCGGGTAACAGAGAGCGACATCTGTCATTTTTACTGAATCATCGATCTCAACCCGCCCATGAATCCGCGGAACCACAAGCCTGAGCAGGCACGCACAGCCAAATTTGTCACCTCTGTCACTGACGTGCCTCCATCTCTAACAGACTTGTCATTTGATCGTCATAATCCATCAGTCGCCGGTCAAGAAACGGGTTCTGTGCAAATCGCCTGCTGGCTTTACTCCTTCCCCATCACATCGGGAATCGAATCATAAATCACCCTTGAGAGCACGGCGAAAGCGGCATCTTCAAAGCTCTTGTCGTCCATGTAGCGTGTGACGATCTTGTCGTTCTCGCTCATACGCTGGATCATCAGCTCTTCAAGCATTCTGCGGAGGCCAAGCTGGAACTTGTCGAAGGGGTTTGCCTGCCGAAGCCTCACCACCTCGGGACTGTTCGCTGCCCGCTCCTTGATCTGCTCGAAGAACAACCAGTCTTCGTCAGTGAAGTTAGTGCCAAACCTGTTGTTCAGCACCTCAATGATTTCAGACAGTGGAGCCTTTTCATCTTTGGACTTGCCGGTTCCCGCATCAGTTGAGCAAATACCTTCCGTCCAAGGCAGTGGGCTTAGGCGAAATGATCGCCAAATGATAACCGCAAACCAAATCCGGTGATGTTGCCTCAACGCGAGCCGGAATTGCAATATCACGCCAATCTTCAGAGTCTTTGGTGATTATAACGTCATCGACTTCCAGA
The DNA here is from genome assembly GCA_011372505.1 of Chlorobaculum parvum. Taxonomy (GTDB): domain Bacteria; phylum Bacteroidota; class Chlorobiia; order Chlorobiales; family Chlorobiaceae; genus Chlorobaculum; species Chlorobaculum parvum_B. Next base: position 5,750 of record DRSQ01000164.1, read on the forward strand.
TGAAACCTGCTGATCTCTTCAGGCGTAGCCGTTGCCT
>DRSQ01000165.1 GCA_011372505.1 Chlorobaculum parvum
CAGCTCGGTCTGCCTGGAGAGAAATGCCGGAATCTGGAGCACATCGACGTAGGATGCCGCAAGCTCGACATCCGAAGTCTCGTGAACGTCGGTCAGTACCGGCATATCGAACGCATCCCGGATTTCGCACAGAATCTCCAGCGCCTTACGGTCACCCATGCCGGTGTACGATGAAACCGACGAGCGGTTTGCCTTGCGGTACGAACCCTTGAAAATGATCGGAATGCCCTCCTCCTGGCGGATCCGATCGAGTTCTTTGGCGACTTCCACGGCTATGTGCCGGTTTTCGATGAGGCAGGGACCGGCGACGAGGAACAGTCCCGTGGGCCCGGGGAGCGACACAGGGCCGATCGAGAACTTTTGCATACGTTATACTGTTATGCTTTAAGACGTAACGGACCTGAAGAGCACAGCCGAAGCGTCAGGATTCGCACATTAAAACAGCCAATTTAATCAATATTTTTTCTTTTCACTCCATCAACGATAGCTGTCTATGAATAACGCAGATACCAGGCAAAGGCTTGCTGATATTGAAAAGCAGATCGCAAGCCTCAAGGAGGAGCAGGCGACCATCAAGGCGCAGTGGGAGTCTGAAAAAGAGCTGATTCACGGCTCACGCAAGCTCAAGGAAGAAATAGAAGAACTCAAGGTAGAGGCGGAAAATTATGAACGGAGCGGCGATTACGGCAAGGTGGCCGAAATCCGCTACGGCAAGATCGCCGAAATCGAGAAGAAGCTTGAAGAGAACAACCGCAAGATCGAAGCGCGACAGGCCTCTGGCGACCTGATCATGAAGGAGGAGATCGGCTCAGACGACATCGCCGACATCGTCTCCCGCTGGACGGGCATTCCGGTCAGCAAGATGCTTCAGTCGGAACGGCAGAAGCTGCTCGGCATAGAAGACGAACTCCACCGCCGCGTCGTCGGTCAGGATGAAGCTGTGCGAGCGGTCAGCGATGCGGTCAAGCGCTCGCGCGCCGGCATGGGCGACGAGAAGCGCCCCATCGGCTCGTTCATCTTCCTCGGCCCGACCGGCGTCGGTAAAACGGAACTTGCGCGCACGCTCGCAGAATACCTGTTCGATGACGAGGACGCTCTGATCCGCATCGACATGAGCGAGTACATGGAGGCACACACCGTCAGCCGTCTTGTTGGCGCGCCTCCCGGCTACGTCGGCTACGAAGAGGGCGGCCAGCTTACCGAAGCAGTGCGGCGCAAACCCTTCTCGGTGGTGCTGCTCGACGAAATCGAAAAAGCGCACCCGGATGTATTCAACATCCTGCTCCAGATTCTGGATGACGGGCGATTGACGGACAGCAAGGGCCGCACGGTGAACTTCAAGAACACCATCATCATCATGACCTCGAACATCGGCGCCCAGCTCATCCAGAGCGAGATGGAGCGGATCAATGGCGAAGCTTCCGAAGCGGTGCTCGAAGGCTTGCAGGAAAAGCTCTTCCAGCTGCTCAAGCAGCAGGTGCGACCCGAGTTCCTGAACCGCATCGACGAGGTGATTCTGTTCACGCCGCTTACCCAGGAGAACCTGCGCGAAATCGTGACCATCCAGTTCAACATCATCAAAGCGATGGCCGCCCGCCAGCGGATCACGCTCGAAATCACCGACGACGCCCTGATGTGGCTCGCCAAAACCGGCTTCGACCCGGCATTTGGCGCGCGCCCGCTCAAGCGCGTCATGCAGCGGCAGATCACCAACCGGCTGTCGGAGATGATCCTCGCCGGGCAGGCAGGCGAGGACGACACGGTCGAGATCAGTCTCGAAAACGACGCCATCGTGATGAAGAAACAATAAACCCGAACCGCAAGCCGGACGGGGCTTTCTGAAGCTCTATCCGGCTTGTCACTTTCCCACCCACCATGAAAAAGAGCCTCCTCGCGGCGCTGCTGCTTCTACTGAGCTTCACCACCGCGCCGGCTGTACCATCCGCTCCTGACAGCCTGTCGATCAAGATCGGCCAGATGCTCATGATCGGCTTCAGGGGTCTCAACGCCATTGATGATCCCGCGTTCGCAGAGGCACTACAAGAGGGAAAGATCGGCGGCGTGGTGCTCTTCGATTACGACGTCCCCTCCAAATCGCCCATACGCAACATCGAGTCGCCGGAACAGGTTCGACAGCTCACTGAAAAGCTCCAACGCCTCGCACCGACGCCGCTCTTCATCGCTGTCGATCAGGAGGGTGGGCGCGTCTGCCGCCTCAAAACGGCGCGGGGCTTTCCACCGACCGTCTCCGCAGCACATCTCGGCAAGCTCGACAACGCCGACAGCACCCGGCAGGCCTCCGGAGCCACGGCGAAGCTGCTCGAAAGCCTCGGCATCAACATGAACCTCGCACCAGTTGTCGATCTGAACATCAATCCAAACAACCCCGTTATCGGCAAGCTCGACCGGAGCTTCTCCAGCAATCCGACGGTGGTCACGCGGCAAGCAACAATCTTCGTCGATACCTTCCATCGCAACGGCATTATTGCTGCGCTGAAGCACTTCCCCGGCCACGGCAGCTCAACCACTGACACCCACAAGGATTTCACTGACGTCACCGAGACGTGGAGCGAAACTGAACTTGAACCCTACCGGACGCTGATTGGCAACGGCTATGACGACCCGGTCATGACCGCTCACGTTTTCAACGCAAAGCTCGACAGCCGCTACCCGGCAACGCTCTCGAAAGCCTCGATTGACGGCCTGCTACGCAAACAGCTCGGCTTCCGGGGGGTAGTCATCAGCGATGACATGCAGATGAAAGCCATCGCCGACCGCTACGGTCTGGCACAGGCGATCCGGCTCGCGATTGACGCAGGTGTCGATGTGCTGCTCTTCGGCAACAACGCAGGCATCTATGATCCTGAAATCGCCGAAAAAGCCAACGCTATCATCCGCCGCCTTGTTGAGAAAGGCGACATCACGCCCGAACGAATCGACGCTTCATACCGGCAAATCATGACCCTGAAACAACGAACCATCACTCCAGCACCATGAAAACCCTTTACCTCGTTCGCCACGCAAAAGCCGGCTGGCATGACCCGGCAATGGCCGACTTCGACCGCATGCTTACCAAACACGGCCACAAGCAGGCCGAAGAAATAAGCCACCGGCTGCACAAGAAAAAGGTCATGCCCGAACTGCTCATCTCAAGCCCTGCCAGCCGGGCCATCGAGACCGCCGAACTCTTCGCCGACACCCTCGGCATCGAGCGTGACCAGATCATGCAGAAGATCGAAATCTACGAAGGGCAAGTCGGTGCACTTGCCGCCATCGTGCAGGAGCTCCCGGATGAGTACAAAACTGCCATGCTCTTTGGGCACAACCCCACCATCAGCGGCTTCGCAAGCTGGATCACAGACAAGTCAGTGGAAGCCATGAAAACCTGTGGTGTGTCGAAAATCGACCTCGATGTGCCGCACTGGAATGAGGTCGCCGTGGGAAGCGGGACGCTCGACTGGTACGAGTTTCCGGAGAAGGAGTAAGAAAGGGGCGAACGGCTCTCGAGCTGTTTTGAGGACTTGAATGCCCTCAATAATGCTCGGGCTTGGGATCGCGGGTCATCAGATCGAGGATCGCCTGCTGGGCGGGTTTGTCTTCAAAGAGCATCTCATAAACAGCTTGCGAAATGGGGATTTCGACGCCGAGTCGTTCGGCCAGTTTGACCACGGCCTTCGAAGTAAGTACCCCTTCGGCCACCATGCTCATCTCGCCGAGAATTTCGTCGAGCTTGAGCCCCTTGCCGATCTGCTCGCCAACAGCACGGTTTCGGCTGTGGCGGCTGAGACAGGTGACGACGAGGTCGCCAATACCAGAGAGCCCAGAAATGGTGAGCGGGTCGGAGCCAAGCTTTGCGCTGAGGCGCGAAATTTCGGCTACCCCTCTGGTGATAATTGCCGCCTTGGCGTTATCACCGAAACCCAGTCCGTCGGAAATACCAGCAGCGATAGCGATAATGTTTTTCACCGAACCGGCGATTTCGACGCCGACCAGATCAGTGTTGACATACACGCGGAAGCTCTGGGTGTGAAACACCTCCTGCACCAGCAGCGCGGTCTCTTCGGAGGGCGAACAGGCCACGACGGTGGTAGGCTGGTGCTGGGCAACCTCCTCGGCATGACTGGGACCGTAGAGTGCAGCGACCTGCTCTGGCTTGAGGCCTGGCAGCGTTTCCAGCAGCACCTCCGACATCCGCTTGCCGGTTTCCAGCTCGATGCCCTTGGCGACGTTGACGATGATCTTGTCATCGAGCGGCAGGTCGGCAAAGCCTTGCGCGGTCTGGCGCAACGCCTGCGATGGCACGGCAGTAACGATGATCTTTGCAGGACGCACAGCTTCGTGAAGATCGGTAATCACGTGCAGGTTATCGGGAAAGAGCACTCCGCTGAGGTAACGCTTGTTTTCCCGATCGGACTCCAGCGAGGCCGCAAACTCGGGGCGATGGGCCCACAGACGCACTTCGTGGCCTTTTCCGGCCAGCAGCACGACCAGCGTCGTGCCCCAGCTTCCCGCGCCGAGCACGGTGATGTTCATCGGAGACTCCGCCATGTCACGAACGCCCTCCAAAGGTCAGGCGGTTTTCTGTTCCAGAAAAGAGACGCTTGATATTTGCCCGGTGCGTAAAAATAATCGCCGCTGCGACGATACCGCCGAAAATGAGCAGGTGGTAGTCGAGGCTGTCATGCACCAGCCACTTGCCGAAAAAGTGGTAGTCGAGACCCGCGCCGAGATCGAAGATATACTTGCGGATGGCGATGATCAGAGGAAAGGCGATGGCCGCCAGAATCGAACCAACCGACACGTAGCGCGTAATCGTAATGGCGAGAATGAACACGCCGATCACCATCAACATACTGAGCGGCGCGATGCCGATGAGCATTCCGGCGGCGGTGCTGACCCCCTTGCCTCCCTTGAATCCGGCGAACACCGTGAAGACGTGACCAATCACCGCACTCATGCCTGCAATCAGACTCAGGGCGATTTCATTCATGTCGGGAAACGCGCCGAGCGGATGGGCCTTGAAAAAGGCTACGACAGGCACAGCGGCAACCGTCCCTTTGGCGATGTCGATCAGCGTCACGGCAAGCCCGGCCTTCCAGCCGAGCACCCTGAATGCGTTGGTTCCGCCAGCGTTACCACTCCCGAACTCACGAATATCGATACCTTTGAGCATCCGGCCGGCGATGATGCTGGTCGGAATGGAACCAATGAGGTAGGCAACAACGATGATGGCAAGAAAGGTCAGCATATCAGTCTCGATTGAATGAAAACAAACACTCGATCAAAAGATCAGGCCTTGACGACCTCACCTACAATGTAGGCATTTTCATCTCTGGACTTCAAGTAGCCCATGATGTGATCGACGCGATCCTTGCGCACGATCATCACCAAGCCGAGGCCGAGGTTGAAGGTGCGGCGCATATCCTCTTCGGGCACCGAGCCCTCGCGGCGGATCAGGTCGAAGATTGGCAGCTCCGGCCACGACTTCCAGTCCACCGAAAGCGTCAGCCCGTCCGGCACGATGCGCATGGTGTTGCCCATCAGCCCGCCACCGGTAACGTGAGACATACCACGCAAATCGCCTGTTTCGAGCAGCGGCTCGATCACCGGCAGGTAGGAGCGGTGCTCCTTCAGCAGCTCCTCGCCGACCGTGCCTTCCAGCTCGTCGAAGCACTCGTTCATGCGCCCCTCGAACACCTTGCGGGCGAGCGAATAGCCGTTGGTGTGCAGGCCGGCCGAGGGCAGGCCGATCATGACGTCGCCCTCTTCGATTGTCGAACCGTTGATAATGTGAGGCTGATCGACCATGCCGACAATCGTACCCGCCAGGTCGAAATCCTCCGTCTCGTACACGCCCGGCATCTCGGCGGTTTCGCCACCGATCAGGGCTGCGCCATTCTCGCGGCATGCCTTCACCATGCCGGTGACGACCGAGGCGGCAATTTCCGGCCTGAGCTTGCCGCAGGCGTAGTAGTCGAGGAAAAAGAGCGGGCGCGCGCCGCAAACCAGAATGTCGTTCACGCAGTGGTTGACCAGGCACGAACCGACCGTGTCGTATTTGCCCAACTCGATGGCGATCATGAGCTTGGTGCCCACGCCGTCGATGCTGCTGACCAGCACCGGCTGTTTGTACTTCGCAAAATCGGGCCGGAAAAAGCCACCGAACGCACCAATGTCGGTCATCACCTGCGGGGTGAAGGTCTGGCGCACATGTGGCTTGATGAGGCGGACAAACTCTTCGCCCGCGCTGATATCGACTCCGGCTTTCTTGTAATCCATAGTATTCCTTGTCTCGTAATCTGTTAATTTCTTTGCGCTTCCGGGTTTCAGCTACCGGCCGGCTTCTCGAAAATCGCATCGCAGCGATCCGACGGGAAAAATTCGCAGTGCAGCGCCGAAACGGCCGCAGCCACATCGCCCTCATCGATCACGACGCCCACATTAATCTCTGAAGCGCCCTGAGAGATCATGCGCAGGTTCACGTTGCACAGCGAACTGAAAATCCTGCCGGCCACACCCTTTGACATGCGAAGATTGTCGCCGACCACGCTCACCGTGGCCACCTTGTGCTCGATCTCCACCTCACCAAGCGTATGCAACTCCTTGATGAAAGATTCGTTCACCGCGGCGTCGTCCACCGTCAGGGAGACCGACACCTCGCTGGTTGAAATCATCTCGACCGAAATGCCGAAACGCTCGAAAACATCGAACAGCTCACTCATGAAGCCGTGGCGGCCAAACATCCGGTTGGAACGAACGTTGAGAATCGCCTGCGCCTTCTTGACGGCAATCGACTTGACCAAGCCGCCGTGGCTCTTGCCCTTCAGCAGCTCCGGGTCGTTGGTGATGAGCGTCCCCTTGGCGCTAGGGTGCCAGGTGTTTAGCACATAGACCGGGATGTTCTTCTCGACCGCTGGGGCGATGGTGTCGGGATGGAGCACCTTCGCACCGAGGTAGGCCAGCTCGGCAGCCTCGGAGAAGGTCATCACCCGGATGCTGCGCGCCTCCGGAACCATCCGGGGGTCCGTGGTCATAACGCCATCCACATCGGTCCAGATTTCGATGGACTCCGAATGCAGCCACGAGCCGAACAGCGCCGCCGAAAGGTCAGAACCGCCACGGCCAAGCGTGGTAGTGCGGCCTGACTCGGTTGCACCGATGTAGCCCTGCGTCACGACAACCGTACCAACATCGAGCAACGGCTTGATAATTTCATTGGTATTCTTCCGGCAGATCTCGACGAGCGGGCGGGCAAAGCCGTAACGGTCGTCGGTAATCATGACCGTCCGGATGTCGATCCACTCGCTACGAACACCATGCTCATTCAGCGCTGCGGCAAACACGGTGGTCGAAAGCAGCTCTCCGAACGAGCAGAAGCGATCTTTCGAGCGCTCAGTCAGCTCGCCGACAATCTCGATACCTTCTGTCAGGCGTTCGAGCCGGGTGAGGTAGACATCGATGTTTTCGATCACCTCTTTCCGGAGTTCCTCACTTCCGATGAGTTCCTTGATCAGGTCAAGATGAAACTCCCGAACCTCAGCGACCAATTGCTTCGCCTCTTCGAGATTACCCGCACCCGCCACAGCGGCGATCTGGATCAGCTGGTTGGTAATGCCACTGCACGCACTCAGCACAACAAGTGGCGCACCCGTTTTTTTCTCTTCAGCAATATTGGCGATCGCCTGCCGCATGGCTGTTGCCGTGCCAACAGAGGTGCCGCCGAATTTCATAACTACCATAACCGCAATCGAATGAATGTGATACTGATCGTTTCAGGTTCATATTTTTCAGTATAATGCCTATGATCGGGATCACGCATGAACCCGAAACAACAGGAAACCGTTGCCACACCGGCCCATGGAATAAATCTACCGAATCATGTCAACGCCCGTAACCGCGCAACGCGCACTCAGAATCGCACTGCTCGCAACACTTTCATTTCTCATGCTTGCGCTTAGCGCTTGCCAAAGCTCACGACCGATCTCCGAGCGAATGGAGAGCAAATATAGCTTAAAAAAGAGAAAAACTTCTATCTCGTGCCTCCGCTCCGTGGGGCGGGAACAGTGCACGCTGCCGGTAAAGGTTTCCAAACGCTCATACAAAACAATGCTCCACTCGATTGAGCAATTGAAGAAGGTGAAATTCAGATATGGCGGCACCACGACCAAAGGATTCGACTGCTCAGGCTTTGTGCAATACCTTTATGCCAAAGCCTTCAACCTCGCACTTCCCCGCGTATCGCGAAGCATGGCACTTCTCGGAACGGTCGTGCCAAGAGAACAGCTTGAACGAGGCGATTTGCTCTTTTTCGCGTTCGAGAAAGATGTCAGCCATGTCGGCGTTTACCTCGGCTCCGGAAAGTTTGCCCACGCCTCATCGGCCGCCAAGAAAATCACTATAAGCTCTTTGCAGGAAAGAAGCTACGCCAAGCACTTTGCCTTTGGCGCAAGAATTATCCAAGTGCAAAAGTGACAATGCACGATGACGTTGCAGAGGCGCTTCCCGGCAGAGAAACACAACAAAAACCGGGCAGCCACTTCCTCTGTACGACCTGTTACCACTTTTGCTATCTTTGACTCACAGAACTCATTCACAGCAACAACACCAACAATGCAACCGCCGAAAACCCACAACCACATAGAACTCGCGTTCGAAATCGAAACCGACCTTCACGAACTATACATCGCCCTGCTTTCTCAGGAGGAAATAGAATATTTCCTCGAAGAGGACAAAAAGCTGCTGGCCTATCTGCCCGAAAGCGACTGGAACGCTGAAAAGGAGGAGTCAATTAAGAAGCTCTTGCAGGATACCTTCGACTCCATACCGCACTTCACGGCCTCGTTCATGGCCGACCGGAACTGGAACGCTGAGTGGGAGGCGCACCTCCAGCCGGTGGAAATCTCCGACCGTTTCCTCATCATTCAGCACCAGAAGGAGTACGACGTCAAACCAGGCCAGATCGTCATCGCGATCAACCCGAAGATGTCGTTCGGCACAGGCTACCACGCCACTACGCGCCTGATGCTGCGCCAGATGGAGGAGCTTGACCTTGCCGACAAAAAGATCATGGACATCGGCACTGGCACCGGCGTTTTGGCCATCGCGGCCCGCAAGCTCGGCAACCGCAACCCGATCTTGGCGTTCGACAACAACGCCTGGGCGGCAGAGAACGCCGTCGAAAACGTCGCGGAAAACGACGTTGCGGACATCCGGGTTGAGCTGCTCGACGCCGAGGAGGAGATAATCGCCAACCTCGAGTAGGTCTACGGCCTGATTCTGGCCAACA
>DRSQ01000166.1 GCA_011372505.1 Chlorobaculum parvum
CAGCAGCCAGCGTGGCCAGAGGCGGCGGTAAGGAACGGCCGTCACATCACAACCGGCCGCGCCGAGCGCCTGCCGGAGCCTGTCGCTGAAACGCGCAATCCCCCCTTTGATGGGAGGAAACGGGCTGATCAGGGCTATCCGCAAAGGCTTCAAGGGGGGCTTCCGGTTTGGGGCAGCCGGGAGTTACTTCTCGCCGAACCCCTGTTCGAAAAATTCGATAAGCTGACGCGCCGCCTCCTCTTCATCCTCGCCCTCAAGACGGAGCACCAGGCGCGACCCCTTGGGCGCGGCCAAGCTCATAACGCCGATGATCGACTTGGCGTTGATCGCCGAACCCTCCATTTCAATGAAAAATTCGGACTTGAATTTCGAGGCGAGTTTGACGACAGCCGCTGCCGGGCGGGTATGCAGTCCTGCGTTGTTGGTTATGATCACTTCCTGGACAATCACGGATACTGGTCGGTTTAAAGGTTAATGCCGGCCCGAAGCCGAAGCGGGCTCACAACGTTCTGACCATCGCGATTTCATCACAGGCCATGAGTTTTGGGCAATTGGTGCAATCGCGCCAGATTTTCTGGGGAAAATACTCTTTTTCGACCTCTTTATACCCCATTTTACTGAAAAATCCGGGACTGAGCGTCAAAACAAACACCTCACGAACACCCTCCTCGGTCAAGACGGACTCGGCTTTTCTGACCAGAAGGCTTCCGATCCCCTTGCCGCGAAACTCGTCAACGACGGCAAGCGAGCGGATTTCAGCCAGCTTGACCGTGTAAAAGGCTACCGCGCAACAGCCAATGAGCTGCCCTTGGTATTCGGCGACAAAAAAATTACGGATATGCTCGATGATATTCTCGACAGGACGCTTCAGCATAACCCCTTCTCCAGCATAAGCATCCGTCATCCGGGATATCAGCTCAGCCTCGTTCAGGCGCGCATGGCGGATGATGGTTTCAGTTGCTAGCATCGGCGGCTTCGCTAAGATTCTGAGCGGAAATCTGCCGCCACAACTCGTCTTTGAGTGGCTTGAGCCCTTGACCTGCAACACCCGAAATGGTGAACACTTTTGCGTCCGGTTCAAGCTCCGGCGTCTCGAACTCTTCCGGCGCAATGTCCATCTTGGTAATAACCGCAAGTCGCGGCTTGGAGAGCAGCGAGGGGTCGAACTTCTCCAGCTCACGAAGCAGCGTAGCGTACTCGGCGGCAATGTCGGCTGAGTCGGACGGCACCATAACGAGCAGCGTCTTGGTGCGCTGGATATGGCGCAGAAACTGAATTCCGAGACCGCGCCCCTCGGCGGCCCCCTCAATGATGCCCGGAATATCGGCCATCACAAACGATTTGTAATCGTCGTAGCGCACAATGCCAAGATTCGGCACCAGCGTGGTGAAAGGGTAGTCGGCGATTTTTGGACGCGCGGCGCTGAAGACCGAGATCAGGGTCGATTTGCCCGCGTTCGGGAAGCCGACAAGACCCACATCAGCCATCAGCTTCAGCTCCATTTCAAGTTCAACCTCCTCACCCTTTTCGCCAGGCTGAGCGAAGCGCGGCGCCTGACGGGTGGCTGTGGCGAAATGCTGATTACCCTGACCGCCACGTCCACCCTTGGCGATCATGATCTCTTGGCCGTCTTCGACCATATCGCACAGCACTTCACCGGTTTCGGCATTGCGCACCACCGTGCCGCAGGGAACGCCGATCACGACGTCATTGCCGTTCTTGCCACTCTTGCGCGCGCCCATGCCGTGTTCGCCACGACCGGCGATATAGGACTTGCGGTACTTGAAGTCGAGCAGCGTAGAGAGCTGTCGGTTGGCACGCAGATAAACATGGCCACCGCGCCCGCCATCACCGCCATCGGGGCCTCCCTTGGGCACGAACTTTTCTCTTCTGAAACTCACGCATCCCCGTCCGCCGTCACCAGCTTTAACCGAGATTTTCGCACTATCAACAAACTTCACACTTCCGTCCTTTTTGTAAGAATCCTTTTTGCAGGAGTCGCCACCATTAAATAAGTTAACCTGAAAATCAAACCACACCGACGATGCCCGCTGCACGCAAAACCCGGAAAAAACAGCCCCCGACCATTGAAGAGCTAATCCGGCAGCTCGAAGAGCTGACCGACCAGATCGAGAATCCCGACACCGGGCTGGAGAACTCCATCGCACTCTACGAAGAGGGCAGGTCGGTTGCCGAAGAGTGCCGCAAGCGGTTACAGGAGACCCGCAAAAAGCTCGAAACGATCAACCCCGATCAACCCGCCAAGCCTGACTCCAAACCGGAAAAGCCAGCCAAACCCGCCAAACCGGAACCCCCTAAAGCGGCAGACCTGTTCGGCATGGAGAGGTGATTCGGGCACGGCTCGCCGTGCCCCTACAAGTCTGTCCCTTCCGGAGGAGGGTTTCAACCCTCCGGACATTCAATCTTACATTCTCTTCTGTTGCCCCGGACTTCAGTCCGGGGAGAGTCAAATCACCCTTCCAGCATATTTTTGAGAATCTCGTTCACCACCTTCGGGTTGGCCTTGCCCTTCATCTTCTGCATACACTGACCGACGAAAAAGCCGAAGAGCTTGGTCTTGCCACTGCGGTACTGTTCGAGCTGCTTCGGGTTGGCGTCGAGAATCTCGGCGATAGCCGCTTCGATTGCGCCGGTGTCGGAGACCTGCGCAAGCCCTTCGCGCTTGACAATCTCCTCCGCCGTTGCTTCGTCCTGTTGCATGATCTCGAACACCTGCTTGGCGATGGTGTTGCTGATCGTGCCCGCGCCGATAAGCTTGATGAGTCCACCGAGCCGCTTGGGCGAAATGGCGAATTCAGCGATGTCGAGGTACTTCTCTTTAAGCGTACGCATCACCTCGCCCATCACCCAGTTCGATGATGCTTTCGCATCGCCGGAGACTTGCAACGTCGCCTCGAAGTAGTCGGCGATTTCACGCTCCACGGTGAGCACCCCGGCATCGTACTCCGGAATGCCGAACTCCGAGACGAAGCGCGCCGAGCGATCCTCCGGAAACTCCGGCAACTCCTCGCGCATCCGGTGCATCATGCCGTCATCGACCAGCACCGGCACCAGGTCCGGATCGGGGAAGTATCGGTAGTCGTGGGCGTTCTCCTTACCGCGCATCGAGCGGGTTTCGAGCTTGTCGGCATCCCACAGCCGGGTCTCCTGAAAAA
>DRSQ01000167.1 GCA_011372505.1 Chlorobaculum parvum
AATCGAGACGAGGGCGATAATCTTGTTTTTATGGAGCATGACGATTTCAAGCCAGTTGTCGGCAAGTGTTGCATCATCAAACCCGTTGTTGTTCGGCGTGGTATTCATGTGGTTTGTGCTCTCGTTTCTTGACAGTCTGCCGGTCAGCTGTGCGGTGTTTCCCGGCTTCCGGCGTCGATCAACCTACGTAAGTTACCATGAATTTCAAAATGCGCTCGCAGCATCAGTTACGCAATGGCAAACAGCTTTCTGGCGTTTTGCAGCAGCGCTTCGGCCACCTTCTCGAAGCTTTCGGGGCGGAGGTCTGCGATTTTGCGGACGGTGTGGGCCACGAATGCCGGTTCGTTGCGCTTGCCGCGTTTGGGTACCGGAGCCAGATACGGGGCATCAGTTTCGGAGAGCAGGTCGTTCAGCCCGACTGCCTGTACCACTTCTGGCAGGTTCGATTTCTTGTAGGTGACGATGCCGGGAATCGAGAGCTTCAGGCCGAGCTCGATGCTGCGTTGCGCCATTTCGATGTCTCCCGAAAAGCAGTGCATCGCGCCTCGTAGCGCCGACGAGCGCTTTTCACCGAGGATGCGCAGCATGTCGGGCCAAGCGTCGCGGCAGTGAATTACCACCGGCAGATCGAGTCGGGTGGCCATGCGGAGCATTTCGCGGAACGCCTCTTGCTGTGCTTCCGGATGATGATCGGGCCAGTGGTAATCGAGACCGATCTCGCCTATGCCTACCACCTTCTCCGAACGGGCCAGCGTCTCAAGCTCCTCATACATCTCCGGGGTCGGCGGCGCGGTTACCTCGCTTGGGTGCAGGCCTACGTTGGCGTAGATAAAATCGTACCGCCCGGCCAGCCCGATTGAGCGGCGGCTCGACTCCGCGCAGGTACCGGGATCGATGAGCAACCCGACGCCCGCTTCCCGGAGCCGTTCGATCACCTGCTCGCGGTCGGCGTCGAACTCCGGAAACGAGAGGTGGCAATGGATGTCGGCAAGGACGGGCGTGCTCGTCGTCATGATTCCGGGAAGATTTTGTGGTGAAGGAAAACCAGCATGCCGGCGCCGATGGTGATGCACGAGTCGGCCACATTGAAGATCGGCCAGAGCGAGACATAGTGTCCGAACAGTATGCCCTGATAGAGGTCGAAGTGGATGAAGTCAACCACGTGGCCGAGCATGATTCGGTCGATGATGTTGCCGACGCCCCCGCCTAGAATGAGTGCAAAAGCGGTAAGAAAAAGCGGGCTGCGGTCGTGCGATTTCCAGACAAACCAGATCACTCCAGCAGAGATAGCGAGGGTTAGCAAGAGGAGGCCCCAAGGCGGAAAGAGCTTGACGCCGAAGGCGATGCCGAGATTCTCGGCGTAGGTGAATTTGAGCCAGTCAGTCACGATGACGATGCCTTCAGGGTTGCCACGCAGATAGCGGATTGCGAGAAGCTTTGTCACGCGGTCAAGGATGGCGAACACCACCGCGAGGAGGTAAAACAGTGTCATTGAATCGGTTTCGTTGTCAGATAATGAAGTGCTCCGACGAAATGTATCACTCCCTGCGCAGCTTTTCAAGCTTGCTCAGGATGCTCCGCTTCGTCCGATTTCGGCCAGCATGGTGTTCCTGACGGTGTCGATGGGCATCTCCTGACCAGTCCAGATGGAGAAGGAGCGGGCTGCTTGGCCGATGAGCATCTCGATGCCCGAAATGGTCTCGGCACCAGCCGCGTGCGCTTCGGCGAGCAGCGGTGTTTCGAGCGGATTGTACACCATGTCATACACGATCTGACCTTCGTGCAGCAGCTTGCGTTCCGGCGGCACGACGCTTCGGATGGCGTCACTTCGCCCGGCTGTTCCGATGGGCGTGGCGTTGACGATGACGCCGCACTCGCAGAGGAGGCGCTCGCTATCAGGCTTGTCAAGTTCCGAAGTCAGATGGGGTTCGACCAGCTCGCTGTGCGCGTAGCCTTCGAGCATCGCTTCAGCTTTTTCGAGATTCCGAACCATGAGCCGTACCGACGAAGGACGGAAGTGGAGGCGGAACGCCTCGACGGCGGCCAGCGCAGCTCCGCCGTTGCCGAAGATGCAGACAGGCTTGTCGTGAATTCGCTCCACCATCGGCATGATCGGCGCGGCGAAACCGGCGATGTCGGTGTTGTGCCCCGTCAGGTGCCCGTTATCGTTGACGATGGTGTTGACCGCGCCGATGGCCTGCGCTTCCGGCGACAGCTCGTCAAGGAGCGGCACGACGGTTTTCTTGTAGGGAATGGTGACGTTGAAGCCGGCGATGCCGAGCGCGCGGCATCCGGTGAGGGCGTCGCCCACCAGTTCCGGAGCGGCGATATTGAAGATCGTATAGACGCAGGGAAGTCCGAGGGCCTGAAACGCCGTGTTGTGAATCAGCGGAGACCACGAGTAATCGACATTCCTGCCGATGAGTCCGAAAACCTTTATTGCCTGCCATTTTGACACGAGGAGCGTTGAGCTTTCGGTTCAGGAAATGTCGAGCAGCCTGCGTACCGCATCCTGCTGATAAAGTTCGGGGAAGGTGCTCTGGAAAAGCTGCTTCTTGTCCGGATCGATCTTGAAGGCTTTGCTAAGCGCCTTGACGGTGCTCTGGTTGTCGCCCATTGCAAAGTACGTTGCGGCGATCTCAAAGTGCGCCTCCGCTGAAAGCGGTTGCAGCGAAATGGACTCTTCGAGGGCGTGAATGGAGTCGTCCATAGCGCCAGCTTCCCGCAATACCATCGCATAATCGAGCCATATCTGCGGGCTTTCCGGTTCCAGCGGGATGATGGTTTGGTAGGTTAGGATCGACCTGTCGAGCTGGCCGAGGTTGTACTCGATCTCCGCTTTGAGCAGGAGGAACTCGATGGACTTCGGTACTTCCGCAAGAGCATGCCCGATAGCTGCGAGGGACGCTTCGTACTTTTCTTGCGCTTCGTAACAGCAGGCCAGCGCGAACCATGCGTCGGCGAACTCCGGATTCAGTTCGATGCAACGGTTGTAGCAAGCGATGGCCTCTCCGTACTGTTCGAGCTCTTCCCTTGCTATGCCGAGGTTGTAGAGCGCGTTGATTTCATCGGGCTCGATTTCAAGGGTTTTCGAGTAGCTTTCAGCAGCCTCCTCGATGCGCCCGGTGATTGCCAGAACGTTGGCGCGGTTGTACCATGCCGAGCTGAAATCATCCGAAATGGCCAGTGCCATGTCGTAGGACTCGAGCGCCTCTGAGTACCGCTTCAGCTTGCTCAGCACAAGCCCCTTGTTGTACCAGGCGTTAATATTGTATGGGTCGAGATCGATGGCCTTTTCGTAAGCAGTGAGGCTTTCATCGAGTTTGCCAAGAATGTCGCGGGAGTAGGCCAGTTCGTACCAAGCTTCAGCAAACTCCGAGTCAAGGCTCAGGCTGTGGCTGAAATGCCCTTCGGCCTCCTCAAACCGTTCAAGGCGCTGGAGAATGAGGCCACGATAGAAGTGGGTCTCTTTTTCTGTGGTCGAATCGGTGACGACCTGGTCGATCTCTTCGAACGCCTGTTCCAGCTTTCCGGTATTGAAATACGCCAAAGCGAGATTGAGGTTCATTTCGCTGTCGGCAGGGCTGAGCACCATGGCGTGCTGAAAGGCCTCGAGCGCTTCGTCGAACAGGCCATTGAGGGTCAGGCTGTTGCCCAAGTGGAACCAGGTTTCCGCATTGTAGGGCGCGAGCTCTTCAAGGCGGCGCGCTGCAAGGAGCGATTGATCGTACACGCCCTCTTCGTTTAGGCGGGCGATCAGATCGATCAGTTCTTCGGGATCGTGGATTGAATCGGGGTCGGACTCTCCTTCCGGACGGTATGGAAAATCTTCCGCCGAATAGTTCTGGTCATCATCAAAAAAATCTTGCAAACTCATACACGCTTTTTCAAGCCTTATTCACGATCATTATGAAATCACAAGAAAATATAGCAGATTTTTTCATAAAACGAGCCTTTTCCGGATCGACTCTTTCAGCGCTCGCCGGACTCTTGCTGGTGGAAATAGCGGTAAATGCTTTCCGCAGTTTTTCTTCTGGTTACTTCTGCAAGTTCTTCGACCGTAGCTTTTGCGATGGTTTCGACCGATCCGAAGCGGCTCAGCAGCTTTTCGGCGCTCTTTTCGCCCACCCCCTTGATCTCTGTAAGCTCCGTTTTGATCGTCCTGTCGCTCCGGAGTTTGCGATGGTAGGTGATGGCGAAGCGGTGCGCTTCGTTACGCAATTGTTGCAAAAGCTTGAGCGCCGGAGAGGTTTTCGGGAGGTTGTAGGGGTCGCGTTCGTTCGGCACGAAAATCTCTTCGAGTCGCTTGGCCAGGCCCGCCACCGGCACCTCGATGCCGAGCTCCTGTAGCGCCTTCCAGGCCACATTGACCTGTCCCTTGCCGCCGTCGATCAGCACCAGGTCGGGCATTGGCAGCTCGTCGGAGAGCGAGCCTCCATAGCGCCGCGTGACCGCTTCGTGCATGGCCGCGTAGTCGTCCGAGCCTTCAAAGCTTTTCAGTTTGAACTTGCGGTAATCCGACTTTTTCGGCTTGCCCGAGACGAAGGTGACCATCGAACTGACGTAATCGGTGCCCTGGAAATGGGAGTTATCGAAGCATTCGATACGTTCGGGAAGCTTGTCGAGATGGAGCACCTGCTTGAGTGATTCGAGCGCGGGCGATTTTCGCGACATCTCACCGCGCAGCCGCTTTTGCACCATGAACTCGTGCAGGTGGTGCTCGGCGTTGTCGAGGCACATGGCGATGAGATGGGCCTTTTCGCCGATGCGCGGTACCGTGAAGCGCACCTGTCGTTGGCCGGTCTGGCGCGAAGCGAGGAGCTGGCGCAACGCTTCGAGCTCCTCCTCCGGCAGCTCGGCTTGCAGGAAAATCTCTTGCGGGATGAGGTCGGGTGTCTCCAGATAGTAGTGTTCGAGGAACGAGGCCAGCAGGCTCGGCAGGGGAGTGCTGCCGGTGTTGGTCAGCCAGGTGTGGCGCGAGCCGATCAGCTTGCCTTCGCGGATGCGGAATATCACCCCGCAGGCGTCCTCCTCGCCGGTAGCGATGGCGAACACGTCGCGGTCAACCGGCTCGTTGCTCACCACCTTCTGCCGCTCGGCGTAGCGCTTCAGTCCCTCGATCTGCGCCTTCAGCGTGGCCGCCTCCTCGAATTTCAGCTCGGCGGCTTTCTCCTGCATCTCGGAGGTGAGGTCGCGGATCAGCCGGGAGGTTTTGCCCTTGAGCAGCGTGACGATCTCGCCGATCATCGCCTGGTACTCCTCTTCGGATTGCAGCCCCTCGCATGGCCCCTTGCACTTGTGGATGTGGTAGTCGAGGCAGACCCGGTATTTGCCTGCGGCGACCGCCTCTTCGGTGAGCTTGTACTTACAGCTCCGGACGGGAAAGATAGAGCCGATCAGGTCGAGAATCAGGCGGAGCTGCGAGGCTTCGGTGTAGGGACCGAAATACTGCGAACCGTCGCGCCTGACCTGACGGGTCAGGAAGATGCGCGGGAAGCGCTCGTTGGTGATCACCACGTAGGGGTAGCTTTTGTCGTCCTTGAGGTTGACGTTGTAGCGAGGCTTCAGCTCCTTGATGAGGTTGTTTTCGAGAATCAGCGCTTCGACCTCTGAAGAGGTGATGATGATGTCGAGCGAAGCGATGTGGCTTACCAGCACGGCGGTCTTGCCCGGCTGACGCCCTTGGCTGTTGAAGTACGACCGCACCCGGTTGCGCAGGTTCCGCGCCTTGCCGACATAGATCACCGTGCCCGCCGCATTGCTGAACCGATAGACTCCGGGCGAAGTCGGCAACGAAGCAAGCTGCTCGGCAAGCGCGGCTTTGGCTGGAGGCTGGGTGGT
This sequence comes from Chlorobaculum parvum, assembly GCA_011372505.1. Classification (GTDB taxonomy): domain Bacteria; phylum Bacteroidota; class Chlorobiia; order Chlorobiales; family Chlorobiaceae; genus Chlorobaculum; species Chlorobaculum parvum_B. Next base: position 5,842 of record DRSQ01000167.1, read on the forward strand.
GGCTGGTTGGGTGGTGGTCATGGGAGAAGTAGTTCGATAAAGGACAGCAGGGACACAAAGGACTCAAAGGACACCAGAGACAAATAAAACATTTTTGTCCCTGCTGTCCTTGATGTCTTTTGGCTCCTTTTCCCAAAAAAACAAAAAGGCACGATCGTTCGTGCCTTTTTGTGAATGGTCTTTTTGCTCAGTGAGCCGAAGCTTCGCTGGCGCCTTTGGGGTAGCGCAGGCTGTCCACCAGCTCCTGAATCTCTTCCGGAGGCTCGGGGGTCATGCGCGAAACCACGAGGCTGACCACGAAGTTGATCACCATGCCAACCGTGCCGATACCTTCTGGCGAGATGCCGAGGAACCAGTGATCGGGGTTGTTGGCGGCAGGATTGACGAACTTGAAGTAGATAATGTACGCTGCCGTGAAGACCAGACCGCTCAGCATACCGGCAATTGCGCCCTCCTTGTTCATCCTCTTCGAGAAGATGCCGAGGATGATGATCGGGAAGAACGACGAGGCAGCCAAACCGAACGCGAAGGCCACAACCTGTGCGACGAAGCCGGGCGGGTTGATGCCGAAGTAACCGGCGATGCAGATTGCGACGGCAACGGCGATACGGGCGTACATCAATTCTGCGCCCTCGCTGATGTTGGGGTTGATCTGTTTCTTGATAAGGTCATGCGACACCGAGGTCGAGATGACCAGCAAGAGACCGGCTGCCGTTGAAAGCGCAGCGGCCAGACCACCAGCAGCCACCAGGGCGATCACCCAGTTCGGCAGCTGGCCGATTTCCGGGTTGGCAAGCACCATGATGTCGCGGTCGATATACAGCTCGTTGGCGTTGCCGGTTGGTGTGTTGGCAAGCATCATCTCTCCGGAAGCACCAACGCCATCGGTAAACGAAGGCTTGCCATCGAACGGCGCGCCGCCGTTGGCGTTTGGTCCGAGGTACTGAATCTTGCCGTCTTCATTTTTGTCCATCCAGGCAAGCAGACCGGTTTTTTCCCACTTCTGGAGCCACTGGGTCTTGGGATTTTCAGCCAGGGTCGCATAGCTCTGGTTGCTGACCGTGTCGATCAGGTTGATGCGGGCAAAGGTGGCGATGGCCGGAGCTGTGGTGTAGAGCAGTGCGATGAAGAGCAGCGCCCAACCAGCCGAGATGCGCGCGTCGCGAACCTTCGGCACGGTGAAGAAGCGCACGATCACGTGGGGCAGGCCAGCGGTACCGACCATCAGGGCTACGGTGATCATGAAGACGTCAATCATCGGTTTCGAGCCGTTCGTGTAGGCTGCAAAACCGAGCTGTTGCGAAAGGCCGTCGAGCTTGTCGAGCAGATAGACGCCGTCAGAACCCGAACCACCAAGACCGAGCTGCGGAATCGGGGTTCCGGCTATCATCAGCGAGAGGAAGATGGCAGGTACCATGTAGGCGAAGATCAGCACGCAGTACTGGGCCACCTGGGTGTAGGTGATGCCCTTCATGCCGCCGAGCACGGCGTAGAAGAAGACGATGGCCATGCCGATGAAGATGCCGGTGTTGATGTCCACTTCGAGGAAGCGGGAGAAGACCACGCCGACGCCGCGCATCTGGCCAGCCACGTAGGTGAACGACACGAAGATTGCGCAGATGACAGCCACGGTACGGGCCACGTTCGAGTAGTAACGGTCACCCACGAAATCGGGCACGGTGAACTTGCCGAACTTTCTGAGGTAGGGGGCGAGCAGAAGAGCCAGCAGTACGTAGCCGCCAGTCCAGCCCATCAGATAGACCGAGCCGTCATAGCCCATGAAGGAGATAAGGCCGGCCATCGAAATAAACGAAGCCGCCGACATCCAGTCCGCCGCGGTCGCCATGCCGTTCATCAGCGGTGGAACACCCGCACCGGCCACGTAAAACTCTTTGGTCGAACCGGCCTTTGCCCATACCGCGATGCCGATATAGAGCGCAAAGGTCAGGCCTACAATGATGTAGGTCCATAATTGAACACTCATGATGGTTGTTTGTTAAGCGTTTGGAAAATGGTTTTCGGATCCTGTCGCAACCGGTTCAGTCCTCATGGACGTCGAACTTCTTGTCGAGTTTGTTCATCAGCGAGACGTAGATGAAGATCAGCAGGACGAAGACATAGATGGAGCCTTGCTGGGCAAACCAGAAGCCCAGCTTGAAGCCGCCGAGCCGGATTGCGTTGAGTGGTTCGACAAGAAGAATGCCGAAGCCGTACGAGACGACGAACCAGACAACCAGCAGGCCGATGAGGTAGCCGAGGTTGATTTTCCAGTACTCCCGGAGTTTCGCTTTTTCCATGGCATTGGTGATTTTGTGCTTGTTGAGAACTACTAAAAACAGAACATGGCACCATCAAAGGTAGTGCCGATAATAAAGGGAACGGTCATATAAACTGACGTAACCACTTATTCTATCAGGCATTCATGCCGGAACAAGAGGATATCCCGGACATGCGCCCACGTAACAATCACAAATCCTTCCGAAAGGAAATGGATTTTTACCCATTGCTGGCAATATATACGATATAGTTTGCAACTCACAGCTATTCATTTTGTCTCTATACTGCACCGCCGGGTTTCCGGCGAATGAGCAAATAAAAAAAGCCGCAGTTTCCCGCGACTTTTTTGTGAATGCTGTTGAGCACTGTCATCAGAAGCTGACAGTTGCCCAGAGCTCGCTGCGCAGGCGCTCACCGCTGACATTGTAGCCAGTATGGTCTTCTTTTGATGCGAGGTAACGGACAGTCGGCTGTACCGTGATGCTGCCTGCAGCAGAAGAGTACACCGGAATCTTGTACTGTGCCCACACAAAGTGGTTGGTGAATTTGACATCATTGGCGTCATCAGTGGTGCGGTTGAAATCATACCAAGCCATGAAGTTCCCGATTTCACCTTTCACTCTGAAGAGGTAGCCATCATAATCGACGTTAGCTCCTCCGTTCGGAGTTGTGTCGTCGCAGTTGGTGTAGAATGCGCCGAAAGTCAGTTTTGCATCACCGGCAGGAACGCCAATGAGAGCGCCGAAGGTGTACGGCGTAACTTTTTCAGTGACAACGTAGCCAGCGCCTCTAATGTCCTGTGTCCAGATATCCGAGTTGGTCAGTATGGTCAGGAACTGGGGCTCAAGGGTGACATTGCCAACGTTCACCTTGTAGTCGAGGTGCAGTGCATAGCCGTCGTTGAAGAGACCGTCGCCATCATCAGCGGTATTGTCGCCAACCTTATTGTCAAGCACGACAAGCGTGGTGTTCAGCATGCCATCGCCAACTTTGAGGCCGTAGTTCAGACCCAGAACGCGGTCGAAGTTGATGTTGAAGACCGGATTGCTGAGAGGCTGCGACGGGTAGACGGCGAGATCGAAGATCGGGTTGTTGAAGGAGTTCAGAGGCAGACGACCAACCATATAGTGGCAGTCCTCGAGCATGCGCCCAAAGTAGAAGTTCGAGACATCGACATTGATCTCCTCGGTGTTTGCATAACCGACACTCTGCCAACCACCAGCAGCAATGATGTTGGGTGGTGTGTCGCCATAAATCAATTTTTCGTTCTGAAGCAGAGCTTTGAAGAAGTAGCCGTCGCCCAGATCTGCAGCTGCGTTCAGACGAACTCTGTACTGGAAGACAACATCGTCAGATGCAGAATTCGAAAGAGACAGCTGGTCAGCATCGCTGAAGTAAGATACATCTCTAAGGCGTACGCCAGCGTCGCCGCTGAGTTTCAGCTCAGCATGAGCCGGGGAGGCGGATGCCAGCACTGCGAACATCGCAGCAAGTGACAGCATTTTTTTCATTGTGTGTTCTCCGTTAGGTTGTGTGATGCGTTTTGTCAATTCAAATAAAAACCGTTTTACAACGGCCGGTTTCCATCATCGGAGTGTGGGAACCACATGACACTAAAAAGAACAGATGTGGTTATGGCTAACGCTAAATTAAGGAAATACTATTGAATAGTCCAAACAAAAGGTATAAACTTTTCTTTCTTCATGGCTAATAGATATATACTGAAAAACGAGAATCGGATGATTATTTTGGACTCTTTCGTCTCTTTTTCTATGATGAATATGCCATAAAGACGCAATTTTGTAAAACAGGCGCTGAATGCACTATCCTTCCGGAAAACCGGTCAACCTGCGCGTGAGCGCTTTGTGCGTTCGTGATGGCCATGTTTTGTTCGTCGAACACCGGAGTTTTGCGCCGGGCGATCCCGCTTTTCCAGAAACCTACTGGATTTTGCCCGGCGGTGTGGTCGAGCGGGGGGAAACCCTTCAGGAGGCACTCAGGCGGGAGGTGATGGAGGAGACCGGTCTGGAGTGCTCGGTTGGCGGGATGGTTTTCGTCAAGGAGTTGCTCTATCCATATCCCGGTTTGCCGGAGCAGGGGGAGCGGCACCACTCGGTCTCCCTCGGGTTTCGCTGTGAAGTGACCGGCGGCACGCTTGTGACCGGACGTGATCCGGAGCTGCCCGACGACAAGCAGATGATTCTGCAGAGCAGTTGGCTGCCAATCTCCTCGTTGACCTCTTATCGCCTCTATCCGCCATTTCTGTACGAGATGATCGAATCGGGGCACGAAAAGGGCTTCGACAGCCAATGCCCCGGATTTTTCGATTCGCTGCTATAG
>DRSQ01000168.1:0-10000 GCA_011372505.1 Chlorobaculum parvum
CGCGGTGCTGGTCGAAAACGCCGGTTACGGTGGCAGCATCTCCGCGCCAATCGCCCGCCAGATGATCGACTACTACATCAACGGCCCCAAAAAGCCGAAAGAAGAGGCGAGCAAGACAAAGGCGGACAACAACGATCATGCGGCCAGCGATTCGCTGAAAACCCGAAAGCCGGTCAAAGCCACAACCAACGCCCCGCATGACAGCACGGGCGTTGAAGGACAAACAGGATTGGGAGAGTGATGTTACTGAAAAGCGAACCATTGGCCATCGCGGCATTTCTGGAAGACACGAGCAACCTGAAAAACGGCTGGACGCCGGGCGTCTGTTTCCCCGAAACGCCGGAAGAGGTCTCGGCGCTGTTGCGTGAAGCGCACGACGACGGGCGCCGCTACACCATCGCCGGCAACGGAACCGGCACCACGGGCGCGCGCATTCCGTTCGGCGACTACGTCATCGCCATGCAGAAGCTCGACCATATCGGCGAGGTGGAACCGATTGGTGACGACAAGGCGCTCCTGCGCGTGCAGGGCGGAGCGCTGTTGCAGGATGTGCAGTCCAAAGCGGCGGCGGCAGGCTGGTTCTATCCACCCGACCCGACCGAGAAAACCTGCTTCATCGGCAGCACCATCTCAAACAACTCCACCGGCTCGCGCTCGCTGAAGTATGGCCCAACGCGCAACCACGTGCAGGCGCTGAAAATTGCGCTGCTGCAGGGCGACCTGCTCGAGATCGAACGCGGCGAACACTTTGCCGACGCGGAGGGGCGCTTTACGCTCGACCTGCCGCTCGCCGGTCGCGTAACGTTCAGGATTCCGGACTACTCGCTTCCGACTACCTCGAAGCACAACGCTGGCTACTGGTCAGCGCCCGGCATGGATATGATCGACCTCTTCATCGGCTCGGAGGGCACGCTCGGCGTCATCCTCGAAGCCACGCTGCTGCTCCGCCCTGCGCCGGAGTCGGTCATCGCCTGCCTTGCTTGGTTCACGAGCGAGGAGGAGCTGCTCGACTTCGTCGGCAAGGCGCGCGAAGGAAGCGGCGGCGTCAGTCCGAGAGCGCTCGAACTCTTCGACCGGCGCGCGCTGGAGTTCCTCCGCCAGAGCTATCCTGACATCGCAAAGGAGACCGCAGGCGCGATCTACTTCGAGGAGGAGACGACCGCCTACCGCGAGGACGAGTGCCTCGAAGCGTGGCTGGATCTGATGGAAGCGTGTGGCTCACCGGTCGAACAGAGCTGGGCGGCGCTCGACGCGGAAGGATTGCAGAAGCTCCGCGACTTCCGGCACCAGCTGCCGGTGCTGGTCAACGAGTGGCTCAGCCGCCAGTCGGAGAGCAAGGTGAGCACCGACATGGCGCTGCCCGACGAGCGCTTCGCCGAGCTGTTCCAGCTCTACCGCGACGCCTGCGACCGCGAAGGGTTCACCTACATCATCTTCGGCCACATCGGCAACGCTCATCTGCACCTGAACATCCTGCCGCGCAACCACGAGGAGTTCGTCCGCGCTAAAACACTCTACAAGCAGCTCGTCTCCGAGGTGCTCGCAAAGGGCGGCACCCTCTCGGCAGAGCACGGCATCGGCAAGCTCAAAAGCCAGTACCTGGTGCAAATGTATGGCGAGAAGGGGATCATGGAAATGGTGCGTGTAAAAAAAGCGTTCGACCCTTATCTTGTGCTGAATATCGGGAATATGATCCCGAAGGAATATTTTGAATGAAGCGGAAGGCAACGGGGCTACATCACAAGCAATTCGTAACAGTAAGCCAAGCCTGTATTTGCTTGTCATTCTGAACGAAGTGAAGAATCCAGTCTTTTTCTAACCGACACGACAATCGACTAATTTGAATGACGTTACGTGGCTCCTCTGGATTCTTCGCCCGACTGCGTCGGATTCAGAATGACAGAAAGAAACTGATGCTACGTTGTTCGATGAGCCATTATTAAAACCTGAAACCCGAAGAATAATCCGTTGGAAAAAAAACAAGGCAAGCCGGAGTACGTCACGGCGATCAGCAACCGCAAGGCGCGTTTCGAGTACGAAATTCTCGACACCGTGGTGGCGGGCATCGAACTGCTCGGCAGCGAGGTCAAGTCGGTGCGCCTCGGCAAGGCAAGCCTGAACGAAAGCTACGCCATGATCCATCGCGGCGAGGTGTGGCTCGAAAACATGCAGATCACCCCGTACGAGCACAACACGCTCGACGAACTCGATCCAAAACGCAGCCGCCGTCTGCTCTTGCACAAAGCGGAAATCCTTCGCCTGCAATCCAAAATCAGCGAAAAAGGGCTGACCCTCATTCCACTCAAAGCCTTCTTCAACCCGAAGGGCATTCTGAAGGTGGAACTCGGCCTCGCCCGAGGCAAAAAGCTCTACGACAAGCGCGAAACTATCAAAAATCGCGACGCTGAGCGGCAGTTGCAGCAACTCAAGAAACAGTATTAATTTCCATCCCCCGACAATCAGACAAGCCATGCATTTCCCATCCGTTAAGGAACAGCTCGATATCATCGTCAACAACACTGTCGAAGTCCTCAGCACCGACGAACTTGAAAAAAAGCTCACCAAAAGCATCGCGACCGGCAAGCCGCTGAAGATCAAGCTCGGCGCCGATCCGTCGCGCCCCGACCTGCACCTCGGCCACTCGGTGGTGCTCCGCAAGTTACGCGAATTTCAGGATTTGGGACATGAGGCAATCCTCATCATCGGCGACTTCACGGCCATGATCGGTGACCCGTCGGGCAAGAGCAAAACTCGCCCGCAGCTCACCGCCGAGGAAGCGAAGGAGAATGGCAAGAGCTACTTCGAGCAGGCCTCGAAAATTCTCGACGCCAACAAAACGACAATTTGCTACAACGCCGACTGGCTAGGCGCGATGAGCTTCGCCGACGTCATCCGCCTGTCGAGCCACTACACGGTGGCGCGGATGCTGGAGCGCGACGATTTCGAGAAGCGCTACAAGGCGCAGGAGCCGATCTCGATCCACGAATTCCTCTACCCGCTCGCCCAAGGCATGGACTCGGTGCATTTGAAGAACGACGTCGAGCTGGGCGGCACCGACCAGAAGTTCAACCTGCTCGTGGGCCGCGACCTCCAGCGCGAATATGGCATCGACCCGCAGGTGTGCATCACTATGCCGCTGCTCGTGGGCACGGCAGGCGTCGAGAAGATGTCCAAGTCGCTCGGCAACGCCATCTGCTTCAACGACGCGCCGGAGGAGATGTACGGGCGCACGCTCTCGATTCCCGACGATCTGATCGAAACGTACTGGAACCTGCTCGTGCCCCGGCAGGCGGAGGGCGCGACGCCGATTGCCGAACGGATCGCAACCGACCCGCGTGAAACCAAGCGCGAACTGGCCCGCGAGGTGGTCGCGCAGTACTATTCTGCGGCTGACGCGGCCAAAGCGCAGGAGCATTTCGACCGGGTGATCGTCAACAAACAGGCTCCGTCCGACCTTCCGACCGTGGAGTTCGCGGAGGCCTCGATGCCGCTCGTCGAGCTGCTGATGGCGCTCAAGGCGTTCCCCTCCAAAAACGAGGCCCGCCGCATGATCAAGCAGGGCGCAGTGCAGGTGGACGAACAGAAGATCACCGACATCAACGCCGTCGTCGAACTCGGTGAAAATCCCGTTACCATCAAGGCCGGGAAGCGGAAATTTTTCAAGGTAAAAGGTGCATGAAAAACGCTTTGAATAAGGCGGATTTTTCCTATAATTGCTTGATTGGCCCATTTTGGGGCACGGCCTTGTAAGTGCCCGTATCAACAACTTCTATCCGGAGGAACCACCTTGTCATTCGTCCCCACAAAAGTCTTCTTCACCAAGGGTGTCGGGAGGCACAAAGAGTATCTCTCTTCGTTCGAGCTCGCCTTGCGTGACGCCAAGATCGAAAAGTGCAATCTGGTGACGGTTTCCAGTATCTTTCCGCCGAAGTGCGAGCGCATCAGCGTCGAAGAGGGGCTGATGCATCTTGCGCCGGGCCAGATCACCTTTGCGGTGATGGCGCGGAACTCGACCAACGAGAACAACCGCCTCATTTCGGCCTCGGTCGGCGTGGCGCTTCCGGCTGACGAGAGCCTCTACGGCTACCTCTCGGAGCACCACCCGTACGGCGAAAACGCCGAACAGTCGGGCGAGTACGCCGAGGATCTGGCCGCCACGATGCTGGCCACCACACTCGGCATCGAGTTCGACCCGAACAAGGACTGGGACGAGCGCGAAGGCATCTACAAGATGAGCGGCAAGATCGTCAACTCCTTCAACGTCACCGAGTCCGCCGAGGGCGAAACCGGCCTCTGGACGACCGTAATCTCCTGCGCGGTGCTGCTTCCCTGACCCCACCAATCCGCGATCAGACAAGGATCGATACCGGATTTCCTCAGCAGGGTTTTAACCCTGTGGGCATTCATATCTCTTACATTCTTGTTGCCCCGGCTTTCAAGCCGGGGGACAGATTTCGAGCACCACCCAATCCCGGTTTGTCATGGCTCATAATTTTTAGCGACACCACAGGCAAAGCTCCGCCCGGAAGTTGCGTCCGAAGTTGCGTATATTATCTGTCACGATCACCGCTCCGGAAGGCGGCTAACACCATCCGGGTAGCGCTACCCTAAACTCGTCAATCACGCATGACACAGGAAGTGAAAACCGATGTGCTGGTTATCGGCAGCGGCATCGCAGGCCTCTATTTCGCCATCAACATGGCCGAACACGCAAAGGTCACCATCATCACCAAAAAGGAGAGTTCGACCTCCAATACCAACTGGGCGCAGGGGGGCATCGCGGCCACGGTCGACAGCAACGACGACCCGAAGCTGCACATCGCCGACACGCTCGACGCAGGCGCAGGGCTGTGCGACAAGGAGATGGTGAGCCTCATGGTTCACGAAGGGCCCGACCACATCCGGCGGCTGATCGAACTCGGCGTGGAGTTCACCACCAACCCCAACCACTCGCTCGACCTCGGCAAGGAGGGCGGCCATTCGCGCAACCGGATCGTGCACGCCAAAGACCTGACAGGACGAGAGGTCGAGACATCGCTCCTTGAGCGGGTCAAGGCGCATAAAAACATCGAACTGCTCGAACACCATTACGCCATCGAGCTGATCACCGAGCACCACCTCGGCATCAAGACCAACGACATCACCTGCTACGGCGCATACGTGCTCGACACGGTCGAGAAAAAGAAAAAGTCCAAGAAAAAGAAGAAGCTGAAGAAGGAGCCGACCAAGATTCTGGCGAAGGTGACGATGGTCGCTTCCGGCGGGCTGGGGCACGTCTATCTGCACACCACCAACCCCGACATCGCCACGGGCGACGGTATCGCGATGGCCTATCGGGCAGGGGCAGAGATCGCCAACATGGAGTTCATCCAGTTTCACCCGACTACGCTGTTCCACCCTAAAGCCAAGTCGTTCCTGATCTCTGAAGCGGTTCGCGGGTTCGGCGGTATTTTGCGCAACGGCGACGGCGAGGCGTTCATGGCGGAATACGACAAGCGCGAAAACCTCGCGCCGAGGGACATCGTAGCCCGGGCGATCGACTCGGAGATGAAAAACAGCGGTGACGAATGCGTGTTCCTTGATGTCACGCACATCGATGCAGAAAAGGTAAAAGAGCACTTCCCCTACATTTACGAGACATGCCTCGGCTACGGCATCGACATGACCAAGGAGATGATTCCGGTCGTGCCGGCGGCCCACTACTCATGCGGCGGCATCCGGACGGATGCGCATGGCCGTAGCACCATCAACCGCCTCTACTCCTGTGGCGAAACGAGCTGCACAGGCGTTCACGGCGCGAACCGCCTGGCCAGCAACTCCCTGCTCGAAGCGCTGGTTTTCGCCAAACGCGCCAGCGACGACATTAAAAAGCAGTTGAAAAAAATCGATTACGAGCACGAATTCCCCAAGTGGGACGACTCCGGCACTGACAATCAGGAGGAGTGGATTCTAGTGGAACACAACAAGCGCGAAACCCAGGCGATCATGAACGACTACGTCGGCATCGTCCGGAGCGATTTGCGCCTCGACCGCGCAAGGCGACGAATCGATTTTCTCAAGGAAGAGACCGAGGCCTACTACAAAAAGACCAAAATCACTCCGGAGATCATCGAACTGCGAAACATCATCAAGGTCGCCAGCCTGATTATCGAAGGCGCGATCAAACGCCGCGAATCGCGCGGCCTGCACTACACAACAGACTTCCCGCAGAAAGACAACAAGCATTATCTGACGGACACCGTGCTGCGGTCGTTTTAGGCGCTTCGATAATCTGTTGCACGGTACAAGGGCTGCGTTGGGCGGTGCTCAAAATCCTCACGTACTTCAATACGCTCCGGTTTCTGCGCTCCGTCCACATTGCCCTTGAACCGCTCACGACGATTAATCGAAGCGCCTGACAATTTCCACAAAAAAAGCCCATGCCATTCAAAGCACAGGCTGGTAATCCAACTTTAGCGAAATTCACCAGATTTCGCCATTCAGAATATCACACCATCGACACTATCGTCAACACTATTCCGGCAAGATTCACCAAAACAGAAATAATGCCCACAATGGTATTGAAATTCAACGTTCGTTTTACATCGTCGTTTTGCATGTTGACCTCCGATTAAAGAGGGCATGCTGGTATCTCAGCTGTAAAGAACAAATTACAACACAGGAAGCCGATACACCCTTCAGCATTCCCCTAGCCTAAATACCCGACGGCCCCTGTTAAGGAGCGGGTATAGCTTTCAATTTAACACAATAACTCAATCATATCAAACCCACTCTCTGTCCTAATCATCCCACTGGTACCGAAAGTCCCATGCTTATTTATCCCCTACTTCATCTCCTGCCAGTCCCGCGCATAGCGGAAATCGATCCCAGGCGTGCGGCTTGAGAGTTTGGCGATAACGGGCATCATGCGCTTGTACTGGTTCCGCACCACCATCTTCCGCACCCGGTCGTAAAAAGCGGGCGCGATGCCTTCGGCAAGAATGGCATCGCGATCCATGCGCTCCTCGAGCATCATGTACAAAAGCTGATCCACCTCTTCGTAGCTGAAGCCGAGATCGGCCTCATCGCTCTGCCCTTCCCAAAGGTCGGCGGAGGGCTGTTTGTCGATGAGTGCCGAGGGAACGCCGAGATGGCAGGCCAGCCCCCAGAGCTGGGTTTTATAGAGATCGCCGATAGGGTTGACCGCCGAGGCCATGTCGCCGAACATGGTACCGTAGCCAAGCATCAGCTCGGTTTTGTTGCTCGTCCCGAGTACCAGACGTCCGTCCCGTGCTGAAACGTCGTACAGGCAGAGCATTCGCGACCGCGCCATCACGTTGCCTCGCCGCAAGCGGCTGGCATCAGGACGCGTCTCGAAAAATGCGTCCACGACGCCACTTACCGGCATGGTTTCGGAGCGGATGCCGAGCCGATCTACCATGATTTGGGCGTGTTCGATACTCTCGCGACTGCTCGACTTGTAGGGCATCAGCACCGCCAACACGTTATCTGCACCAAGCGACCGCGCGGCAAGCTCGCACACCACCGCCGAATCGATGCCTCCCGACAGACCGAGCACCACCGAGCTGAAGCCGAACTTCCGGATTTCGTTGCGAATAAAGGGGATCAGAATCGATTCGACCTGGCCGTAATCGAAGTGGAGATCATGAGGTTCCATAAAGGAAGAAATCATAAAGAGGTGAACAGGCGGATCAGGCCGCCAATGAGCATGAACGAGATAAAGGTCGCCGTGGCCATGAGCACTCCGGATTTTTTCGACAGCGTTTCGATTTTCGGACTTTCGATATCGAGCAGCGCGTGCATGCCGAGACGTGTCAAAAGCACGGCGTAAAGCAGCGCTACGGCCATGATCAGCCAGCGCCACACGCCGAGAATATAGAACGGCTCTGCAAGCCAGACCGGCGTGAGTGAAAAGCAGAGCACGGTCATAATATCATGCTGAAACGCTTCGGAACGATCAGGCCCGGCAAGCGAACCTATCGCGCCCGATAGGAGGTAGAGAACAGCCACGTCGATCACAAAACCGAATATCGCAAGCAGCATCGCCATACGGGGCACGCCGATGAATGGCAGCTTGCAAAGCTGGGCAATGGTGATGAGCGGCGCGGCGTAATCACGCATTGCGTTCACCTCACCCAGCTCCTTACGAGCCTCAGCCCAGAAGCGCTCCGGCTTGAACAGTACGGCGAACATCGTCGCAAACAGCCATTTCACTCCCATCTGCTTCTCCCTGTTATCTGAGCCATTTCTGCGGATCCTGCTTTACCTTGCCCTTCCAGACCTCGAAGTGCACAATCGAACCACCCTCCGGCTTCGCTGCCGAAACACCGAGCAACTGGCGTGATTTGATGAGGTCACCAGAAACCACCGATACCTTGGTAAGGTTTGCATAAACAGTAAGATACGATTTCGGATGACGAACGATCACCACATTGCCGAAGGTTGGCAAAAAGGCCACCTGCACCACCTTACCGCCGGTAACCGACCGAACCGGCGTACCGGCAGGAACCGAAATATCGATACCGTTGCTCACGGTCACGATGTTCAACTCCTTGTCGCGGCTGGAACCGAACTTGCGCACCACGACACCATTCTTGACCGGCCATGGCAGCGATGAACCGGCATCGAAGTTGGCCGATACCTTTTTCAACTCTTCCTCGGTAAAATCCACTGGCCTACGCGGCGGCTCAGCAACCTTTTTTCCCGACTTCTGAGCAGCCGCCCTGCGCCGCTCCTCGGCAAGACGCTGCCGACGAAGCGCCTCTTCCCGCTCCTTGCGGATCAGCTCCTGCTGGGCCATGATGAGCGCCTCAATCTTCTTCTGCATCAACCGCTGCTTTCTGCGCACCTTGGCAATGCGGTTGGCATAAGCGCGCTTATCTTTTTTCAGGCTGGTGAGAACCTTCTCTTTCTGCTTTTTCTTTGAAGCATACCCCTGAAGCTCAACCTGTTGAGACTTCATGGCATCCTGTTTCTGCCGGTAGCTCTCCTGAAGTCGTGCGCGGCTTGCCTCCATCTGCTGCGCGCTCGACTGAAGCTCGCCAACCTTCGAGCTGACGGCTTGTGACAGAAAACCGACGTACCGGCTCCTGACAACAACATCGTTGACCGAGTGCGAAGAAAAAATCAACTCGGCATTCCTGTTCCCGCCACGCTTGTAGGCAGCTATGGCTATGCGCTGAAAATCGCTGGAGACGTGCTGGTAATTCTGGCGGTTTTCGGCAAGCTCCTGCTGCAATGCATCAATCTCCTTGTCGAGACCAGTCAGCAAGTTCTGGTTTTCCTTGATGAGACGCTCGTAGACCAGAATCTGCTTGCGAATATTTTTGAGGGCAGCCACCGAACGGGCTTCGTTCTTCTTGGTGCTTTTGAGCTTTGACCGATATTGGCCAAGCTGCTTCTTCAGATCTTTCAAGGTACGCTCGACCTGTTTGCGTTCCTTGACGATCTTGTTCATTTCAGCACTGGCCGCATGACCCGAAAGCGGGAACAGTGACAGGGCGCCGACCAGGAAAAAAGCGGCGCAAAAAAGGTTGAACAACACCACCGGAAAATGGCGGCCGGAAAACATTCGCATAGTATCCAGTTACTTGGCACTCGAAAAGAAACGTCACCGCAAACAACAAGTGTCGTGGTTGAGCATGGAAATCGATTGAACGGCTTTAAAATAAAATTTGTTTTTCTGAGGCTGAAATAATTAAATAAGCCTTTTGCACCTTTTCTGGACATAACCTTCAAACTGAATGGATAAACTCGTCATCCGCAGCGGAAAGAAGTTGAATGGCACCGTGGCCGCTTCCGGCTCCAAAAACTCCGCCCTGCCCGTCATCGCGGCAACCCTGCTGAGCCCGGACGGCACCTTCAGCATCAACCGGATTCCAGACCTCAAGGATGTCCGAACTTTCATTCAGCTTCTCGAATACCTCGGGGCGGCGGTTTCGTTCAAAAACAACCGTCTGGAGGTCTGTTCCAGCAATCTGAAAAGTATCGAAGCGCCTTA
>DRSQ01000169.1 GCA_011372505.1 Chlorobaculum parvum
GGGCCGCCTGGCAAGCCAGTCGAGCAGCGCCGGTTCGCGCTCGCGGGTCAGCCCGATCACGTCCGCGAACTTTTCGGCGTCGCGGCGCTTGCCGATGAGCGCGAGAGCATCATCCATCGAGTCGATCCAGATTTCCGATGGGATGTCGTTGCTGCCGAGGACGCGGTGGTTGAGCGTACGCCAAGCGATGCGGTACGGCCCGGCGGCGGCGGTGAGCTGCGCAGCCGCCGGATGAAGCCGAGGTCGGCGATCTTGTTCAGGGTGGCGTCAACCTGATCGATCAGCTTTGCCTCGTTGCTTCCAGCGGGCAGAAAGATGCGGACGAGCTCCGCCACCTCGTCGCGCGACAGAATCAGGCGCGTCTCGCCGCCGCTTGCGTCAGCTTCGGCAAGCTTTTTGCGTAGCAGCGCCAGCAAGAGGCTGACCGGGTAAGAGAGCTGCCGCCGGGCCACCAGACGCGGCATGGCCTCGCCTTTCTGTTCGTCTTCTGCCGGGCGGGAGCGCAGGAAGGCATAACCCTTGGCCTCATCGAGTGTCAGTTCGAGACCGATCACGGCCACGTAGTCACGCACGCCCGCTTGCAGGTTCAGCAAGGCGCTCCAGAGCGCGGTGTTCTCATCCTGATACAGCACCCCTTTGAGAAGAGCGACCAGCAGTTGGGACAGCTCCTGCGGCGTGTTGGGCGGTTGCGGGGTTTCGATGTCGGTTGGATTCATCGGGGCGTATTGAAAAAATGATCGTGCGTTGGCCAGTATAGTATCAATTGGGCATTGATGAAAATATCGTGAGTTATGGAATATCGGGAATGCCGGCAACAAAGGGCGGCCCTATGTGTTCGCCCTTTCCTCATCCTCCTCACTCCTTTCTTACAAAAATAATCCTCGGCAGCGTCGCTTGCCGGTTCATGCCGTTTTCAGCATTCCACTTGATCCGCTCTTTTTTCTCCTCATCGACCTCCGTTGGCTACTCTCCGGCGATCTGAAGGTAGGTGACCAGTTCGGCCAGACCGTGGCGCAACGGGTGGTGGGCGACCAGTTCGCCGAGGCTGATTTGACTGCGTTCCTGCAACGCCTTGCGGATGTTGCCCGTCAGCTCGGTGCGATCGACGATCACTTGGGCGTAGAGCGAGGCGGTGTCGATTTCGGCGTCACCCTCGTCGAGCGCGATGGCTTCGATGAGTGGCTTGAAGGGCGGGCGGTAGAGCGGTCGTTCAAGCGGCAGTTCAATCGAGGCCGAGGCGTCGTCGAGCGGCATGAAGTTGCCGGATGGCGGTGACTGTCGCAGGGCGAGCGCCTTGCTTTCGATGCCGTGCAGAATCTCCATGATTCGCCGGTTTTCGAGCCAGGCCTTGTCGTCGAGGAACTTGCGTAACTGGCCGGAGAGCCGCGCCACGGTGCGCTGGGTGTGCTCGCCCGCTTCGAGCCAGTCGTAGTGCACTCGTCTCAGGCGAGGCTCTGGCTCCATCTCGACCACCGGCGGCAACGCCAGCACCTCGTCGAGCAGAAGGGTCAGCTCCTCCTGCCGCGATTGCGACATCAAAAAGTCCCAGAAGGTGCGGAAGCTTCGGCCCTGATCGGAGTCGGCGATGGCGTCGCGCTGGCCCATGATCTGTTCCAGCAGCTCGCCCTTGCCACCTTCCCACAGGGCGATGCGCTCACGCACCTGCCGGTCGAGCGTGCGGAAGTTCTGCTCCACCTCGCGGAAGTCGGTGAGCAGCTCGCGCGCCAGTTGCAGGAACTGCTGGAAGCGATCCTTGAGCGCCGTATCGTCGAGCAGGGTGATGTCACCGGCATGGATGCGCTCGATCTCGCTGTCAATCTGGTCGCGGCGGCGGTTCAGCTCCGCGATGCGCACCTCCGGGTCGGCCTGGCTGCCGGCGCTCATCTGGCGCAGTAGCTCGAAAAGGGTCAGGAGGCGCGACTCCGTGCCGACGAACGCCCGCTCCGAAAGGCTCTCCAGCCAAGCCAGCGCCTTTTCGGTGGCCGGGGTCAGGTCGTAGTGCGGTTCGTCCTCGCCCTGCGGATAGAACTTGCGCAGCCACCCCTTGTCATTGTCCGCCCAGTCGTTCAGGTAGCTCTGCGCCGAGCCGGGGAAGGCGTTGTCGCCAAGTTGGCGGCGAAGGGCGAACAGCTCATCTTCCAGCTTTTCGACGAGGTTGGCCTGCGAAAGGGTGCGCACATTGGGCGCAATAAACACCCGGTGTAGGAACGACGCCACCAGCGGCGCGTGCTGGGCGCGCAAGAGCCGCCATGCCGGATGGTTCTGGCGGAGCAGGTCGAGCGTGGAGTAGTCGAGAGCCATGCGCAGTCAGGAACGGTTGGGTGGTTGCGGGTTACGTCAAAATTAAAGATAAGGGTTTGAGCGGAGTTTGCCGAAGTAAGGGGAGAATGGAGGGGGCGTTGTTTTTACGCGAGAGGGGCTGTCTCAAAA
>DRSQ01000170.1 GCA_011372505.1 Chlorobaculum parvum
CAATCTGTTCATGGAGTTCCGTGTCGTCCGACCATCGAAGCTCAAGCCGTACGACCAGGTCTGCGAGGAGCTGAACGGACGGGGCGTTGCGTCGATCGAAATCGAAGCGCTCTCCATAAGCCTCAGGCCGATCCACCAGATCGTTGAAGCGGCGATCGAGGGCTTCATCGAAAAAGCGGATGCGAAATCCGCCAAACCTGAGAAGCTCGCTGCAGCGTTCGGCAAGGCATGCCAAACGCTGCTCGAAGCTGTAGCAGAGCGATTCTCAGAGATTATGGAGCAATCGTTGACACAGCCCAACGATATTGCCGAACGAGCAGCAGCAAGCTGCCTCAATGCCCTGAACTGCCACGCACAGCTCAAAAAGGCGGAGAACATCAAACGCATTCACTCCTCGCTCGGCATCGGCGAAAAAAACGTAGACGGATTCCTCCCCCTCGTCAAAACCCTGATCGCCCTTGAATCCATGCAGGAGATGCTCCGCGCGAATGAACTGTTGCAACAACAGCTCATCGACCAGTGGATGCTTGACGAAACTCTGGAAAAGGTAATGGCTGGCAAGTCCGGCGACTGGCCGGTCAACAGCTCCGAAGCGGTCGATCTCATCTCCTGCCTGCTTGCCCGACGAACAGCACCCGGCTGCGATGCAACTCCGGATGAACAGCTCATGGCTTCGATCAGAACCCTGCACGAATCGGGTGACCGCCACTTCAGAGTCTTCATGCAGGTGCAGTACCTGCACGGCAAGGAGTGGTTCCGTGAACGCCAACTGATGCTGCTGGCCTCATGGATCATGCTGCACGAACGTATTCAGGACGACCGACAGAGTGAAAAAAACGACGACACGGCGGCAGAACAAGCCGTTCTGCAAACCTGGCTCGAAGCCATCGACAAGCTCGAAATGGACGCTTTCGTCAGCGGTTATGAAATGGGCGCATTACTGAAGCCGTCAACGCACAATCAGTGAATCGACCCTCCACACTGCGTTCAATTCCCAGAAAATATCCAAACAAAAAAACCCGGCGCAATGACCGGGTTTTTTCGTCGATAAATCAAGAGGTTATTTACCAGCCGTACTGAAGGTAAACCCTATAGGTGTTGACCAGCAGGAAGGCAAGCACCAGAAGACCAAAGATGGTGAACATCGGGCTTTTCTTCTCCTGCGAAGCCTTGCGATCGAGAAACGGCACGAGCATCCATACAACGCCACCGATGGTAAAGAGCACGATGGCCAGCAGTTCACCACCCTCGAACTTGAAGTCCTTGAGAAGCTGGAACTGAGCCCAGAAGTACCATTCCGGCTTGATGCCGACCGGAGCAGGAGCAAGTGGATCGGCCTTGAGACCGAGATGCCACGGGAACATAACCGACAGGTAGATCAGCAGGGCAAAACCGATGAGCCAGCCTATGCCGTCCTTGGCCAGGAAGGTCGGGAAGAATTTCTCGTAGCCCTTGATGAGGCCAGCCTCTTTGTAACTAATCGGAGCCGAAGTGCCAAAAACCTGCACAAGGATAAGATGAGCGGCAAGGAAGAGCATGACCAGACCTGGCAGCAGCACGACGTGCAGCGAGAACATGCGGGTGAGCGTTTCAGGGCTAACATCAGGGCCACCGCGAAGAATGTCAACAAGAAACGCACCGCCGGGAACAACCTTGGGAACTTCGGTACCAACCTGGGTAGCGAAGAAAGCCAGCTCGTTCCAGGGCAGCAGATAACCGGTGAAACCGAAACCGAGGCTCAACACGAGAAGGATAAAGCCGCTAACCCACATCAGCTCGCGAGGCTTGCGGTACGACTTCATAAAGAAAGTGCTGAACATGTGAATGAACAGCGTAAGGATCATCAGGTTGGCGCTCCATGCGTGTATCTGACGGATAAGCCAGCCATAAGGGACCTCTTTCTGAATAAACACAAACGACGAAAACGCTTCAGCTCCGGTCGGCTTGTAGTACTGAAGCAGCAACAGGCCGGTAATGATCTGGATGATGAAGAAGAACAGGCCGAGACCGCCAAAATAGTACCAGAAGGAGAGGCGATGCTTGGGCACCTCTTTTTTCTTCATGTAATCGATGATCGGCATGACGTTGTAGAAACGCTCCTGGAACCAATTACCGACAGCGCTCTCCTTTGCATCCTTGTAGGGATTCGGATCGGGACGATCTACCGGTGGTTTGTACACACCGGAAGACGCCGGAGCAGCGGCAGCTTTTGGTTTGGCAACGCCCGGCGCAGCACCTTTGGCGGCGGGCTTTGCCGCTCCAGGGACTGCTGGTTTCGGCTTGGCAGGAGCTTTGCCTGCGGCCGGCTTTGCCGCTCCGGAGGCTGCCGGTTTCGGCTTGGCAGGAGCTTTGCCTGCGGCCGGCTTTGGAGTATTTTCAGCCATATGTTTTGACTCCCTTGATTTTCAGATATTGATGATTACGCTATCGAAACGACGATCTTGCCGTCCTCAATCTTTGCATTGTACTGCTTCAGCGGCAAAGGCTGCGGCCCCGAAATAATCTCACCGGTCTGTTGGTACTTTGCTCCGTGACAGGGGCAAGCCAGCTCGTCGGCGGCCTCATCCCAGTGCACCAGACAGCCGAGGTGCGTACAGATTGCACTCACGGCAGTGAGATTGCCGCCATGATTGACCACGATAACCTTATCCTCGTTAAACCGGTAAATCTTGCCGGTTCCGTCAGGAACATCCGATGCCGGACCGACGACCAGAAAGTTCACGATTTTGATCTTTTTGACGGGCGGAATAATATACTTTACCACCGGGTAGAGGGAACTCACTGCCACGATAGCACCGACACCTCCAACAATCTTGTGCAGAAATCCCCTGCGCTCGAAATCGACTCCCTTGAGTCCTTCGTCACGAGGCTTACCGGCGGGGACCGCGCCACTTGCAGGAAGCTCCGCTCCCTGACCCAGCGAAGTCATTCTTGCCGGGCTTTTGAAATTACCAGTTTGCGCCATTACGATCTATCTCCTTTTAATGACTTGAGTTGTATAAGTCCAGAAGGCCTCCGTGCCTGACGGAAACTCGTGCATGATTCTCTGGCACCGCCTTTTACGCTAAAAATACGACACCAAGAAGAAACAATAAAAGTACGCACAGTCTGATTCGAAATTTAAAATTTTTTCTTGGTAAACCAATCGATTTGGTGTTTGAAAAAGTTATACAGAGTATACATTATCGAAGTTGCGCCGTCTCTCAAGACGCGACTTGCCGTAAAAAACCGCATCACGCCGGACTTCAGTGCTGCTGGATTCAGGAACTCGGAAATGCCTCTGACCTCATCTAGCTGTTCATCTCCAATCTTCATGGAGAAACGGGAACCATACCGGAGATAGAAAGGGCCGGTATCGAGCACCTCGCGATGCCGAATATCCACACTGACACTCCCGCCCTCAAGCCGCAGACTCCTGCCATGAACCGGCGCGAAAAGCCCTCTCCTGAAACTGTTTTCACTGACACGCACCTCGTCGAGCGCCGACTGCTCGCCGCTTTCGTGATCGCGCAGCATCATGACCGCCTGCGGAGCCGAAGCGCGGTCACGCAGAAAAACAACGTAATAAATCAAATCATAACGCTCCGAAAAGGCCCGCCCCCAGTACCACCGGTCGATAGATTCGTACATCGGCACCATGCCAAGGTTGTGATCGTGATACCCCCGCCCCCGGAAGTGCAGCACCTGCCGCTCATCCGATGAAAGCGCCCTGGTATCGAGCACACCAAGCACCTCGGCTTTTGGCACGCTCAGAACCCAATGGTGGTGGAAATCGACACCGTCATGCAGCGAGGTGTCGAGGCGATGGTCAAAGCGGTGCAACGGACGGAAGGAAAATGAGGCATGAACCGAACGGTCGCGCGCCGGAAACTGAAAGTCAATGCTGAGGCGGTATTCGTCACGGAGAGGATCATAGACAAAACGGTTCTGTTCGAACTGCAAGCCAATCCCGCCATCTTCGGAAGCAAAAAGCTCGCGTGCGCCCTCCTTGATGAAATTGATGGTCTCTTTGCCGTGTTCGTAGAGCTGGAAACTGAACCCGGTATAATCGACAGGATTCGGCTGGTCGCTCCGGCGTCCGGCTTTCCAGTCTTCGTAATGGCCAAGGTAGTAGGGGGAGAAGGCAAATCCGACGAACCAGATAAAAACCACAGAGATTCCCTGCGCTTCATCTTCGGCATCGAAATACCACCATTCGTAGGAACCTGGCGCATCGAGCCGATGCCATGCTTCCTGAAGGGAATCAGTCGTAATGTTCATGCCGGAAAGTCGAACGGTCTGAGAGGAGCGCAAAAACAGGCCAGCACAACTTGCTTGCGTTGCGGATTGATACTCTCAAATAATAAAAACCGGGAAAAAGGAAGAGGCTATCGTTCCAATGAGGCCTCGCGGAAGGAGGCCGGGAAACTGGTGGACAGAGAGGGAATCGAACCCCCGACACAAGGATTTTCAGTCCTTTGCTCTACCAACTGAGCTATCTGTCCATTTGAGGTGAGGAGAATATAATGATTCCCTACATAAAGCCAAATAAAAAATTCAATTATTTGAGCTAAAGCTACCTGAGGCCGCGGATTGCTCTCGAAACCGTCACCGGGCACCAGTGCGTAACGATCAATCGATTTCGAGAGAAATCCCTCCAAGGCGTTGCTGTCGTTGCGGGCCGCTTCGCTTGGCAACCCGTGAACGTAACGCTTACGCCTTCGGCATGTTGATGCGCTCGATGCCGCGCGCGATCCTGCGCAGCACGGTCCCCTTACCCAACACTTCGAGCATGTGGTACAGGCTCGGCCCAAAACTGACGCCGGAAGTGACCAGCCGAAGCGGATGGATGATGACGGCAGGTTTCAGTCCCTTCGGCGCAACGAAGGCCTTGAGCAGCACCTCGATGTTTTCAGCGGTGAAATCCTCGCTGGCTTCAAGCACCTTGCTGAACTCGCCCCATTTTATGTTCCATCGCCCTCTTTTTCAACGACTCCATCACCATCTTCACATCATCGAGAACAATCTTCAGAGAATCTATCATCTGTAACGCTAC
>DRSQ01000171.1 GCA_011372505.1 Chlorobaculum parvum
ATTAACCCCATTTATCCGGAGGACCTACCATATGCAGACCACTTATGCTGACGGAATTGCAAACATGATTCTTGTCGATGGCGTTGTTCGCGTCGATCTCATGAATGTTACCTCGGTCGAGCAGGGCAAAGAGCCCAACACTCACTCCGTCGGAACGCTCGCCCTGTCGCTGCCCGCACTTATCCGCATCCACGACCAGTTTGGCAAGATGATCGACAAAATGGTCAGCGATGGCATTCTCACCAAGAACCAGCAGCCGCAGCAATAAGCTTTAAAAAGCTTAATGACCTCAAGGGGGCACCGGAGACAACCACGAAGATGCGACGGTTTCAGCCAGCATCTTTCTCATTGTCACCGGTGCCCTTTTCCTTTTTGGCCGATTCGTTCCTACCTTTGACTTTGTTGTCGAGCGTACCGAACCTTCCAAGACTTCAGACTGTATGACCACCTCTCCGCTTGCCTGTCCGTTGCGTGAGCATGTTGAACTTTCGACTGTCGCCTACTACGCTATCGGCGGAAAGGCCAGATGGCTGCTTTTGCCCGGAACCGTTGCCGAACTTGCCACTGCTCTTGCGCGATGCCGTGAGCTCGCGATTCCGGTAATTATTGCAGGGAGGGGTACCAACATGCTTTTTTCGGATGAACAGTTCCCCGGAGCGGTGATCTCACTTGAATCGATGAACCGCATCATCCGGCTCTCCGACACCCTTTTTTTCTGCGAAGCAGGCGTCGAGAATACCAACGTGGCGCTACGCCTCAAAACGGCAGGTAGAAGCGGCGGCGAGTGGCTCTACCGCCTGCCGGGCAGCCTCGGTGCGACTGTGCGGATGAACGGGCGCTGCTACGGACGCGAAATCTCCGCCGTGACCCGCAGCGTGGTGACGGTGGGGCTTGATGGCGCAGTGCGTTGGCGGCAGGGTGAGGAGGTGTTCCTCGGCTACAAAAGCACCAGCCTGATGCAGAGTCCGGAGATCGTCGCCGGAGCGCTGTTTGCACTCGAGAAAGAGGGCGATCCAGAGGCGATCGGCAAGTGTATGCAGGAGTACTCGGACGACCGCGAGGCAAAGCACCAGTTTGATTATCCGAGCTGCGGCTCGACCTTCAAGAACAGCTACGAAGCCGGGCGGCCAAGCGGCCAGATTTTCGACGATCTCGGTTTTCGCGGTCGGCGCGAGGGTGGTGCGCAAGTGAGCGATCATCACGCGAACTTTCTCTTCAACACTGGTGGCGCGAAAGCTGTCGATGTGCTACGCCTTGCCGCCGCCATGCGCACTGCCGCCAGGGAGCAGGCCGGAGCCGACCTCGACCTCGAACTCCAATGCGCCGGTCTGTTCGAGACCGAGCTGCTCGATCAGTGCGGCATCGCCTCGACGCCGGAACCATCGCGCCCCGGTTATGGCTGGACGGGTTTGCTGCATTTTCAGGATCAGCATAAAGCTGTCATGCCTCGAACGCTGCTTGAAGGGGGGATGCTTGGCTACGCTTGCCGCGACGAGGAGTTTCCGTTCGGTATCAGGGTGCGGGTCGAGCCGCTCATGTCGCTCGAAGAGGCGCGTTGTGCGCCTGACAAGCCGTTCATCCGCTGGACAACCTGCGACGAAAGTGGCAAGGCGTTTCCGCTCCGCCCCGATGCTCCGGCAGGCGCGTTTGTTGACCGCCTGTGGGAATCGAGTGTCTCGGAGCTTTTCATCGGTGGCGGAGAGGGCGCGGGCTACCTTGAATTTGAGGTGACGCCCGAAGGCCACTGGATTGCGCTCCGCTTCGACGCCCCGCGCCAGCGAAGCGCAGGGCACGAAATGCCCTCGGCAGTGCTGTGGCTGGGTAAGGCGCTGCCGTTTGCTGGCGCGCAAGGCTTCGGCATGGAGTTCAGCTACGAGCTGCTCGAAGAGTTTGTTTGCGGCAATGCGCTGCATGTGCAATGCGCCACGAGCCTTGGCGAAGGTCGCTACGGCCTGTTCCCGTGGTGGTGCGACGAGGGCAAGCCCGACTTTCACCAGCCGGGCAGGTTCTGCGTGGTTTCGTTGGTGTGATCTTGTCGGGGCGGGTTTTACGCCCGCCCTGTTGCGTGTGGCGTGGGATTTTGTGGGGGCGCTTCGCGAAGCGCCCGTACGAAGAATCGTTTTTACGAAACATACACGGACAATCATGGACGGCGTGGACGATGTGGACAATGCGGACAACATGGCGGTGAAATCGGGAATGAAAAAAGGGAGCTGCGGTGCTTCCTTTGTGTGTGTCCTTGAGTTGTGGAGGGCAGCCGCGAGGGCTGCCCTCCACAGGATTCGTGTCAGTCCACGCTGTCCATCACAAATCAGCCTGCGGCATGGCCTGCACTTCAGCGGCGGTGAAGACCGGGCCTTCTTTGCAGATGTAAACCGAGCCGACGTTGCAGCGGCCGCATTTGCCGACGCCGCATTTCATCCGGTTCTCCAGTGTCGTATAAACGTTTTCCGCCGTGAAGCCGAGCTTTTCGAGCGCTGCGAGCGTGAACTTGATCATGATCGGCGGGCCACAGAGGACGGCGATGGTGTTTTCTGGCGACGGGGCAGCCTGTTCGAGCACGGTGGGCACGAAGCCCACATGATCAGTCCAGTCGGGGGTTTCGCCTCCGGGATCGACCGTGAGTACGAGATTGACGTCGTCGCGCTGCTTCCACTCCTCCAGCTCGTGCTTGTAAACGAGATCAGCGACGGTTCTCGCGCCATAGACAATCGTCACGTCCTTGTACTTCTCACGCTGGTCAAGGCACGACCAGATGACGCTGCGGGTCGGAGGCAGTGCAATGCCGCCGGCGATGAAGAGCAGGTTTTTGCCTTCGAACTGTTCGATAGGGAAGCGGTTGCCGTACGGGCCGCGGAAGGTTACGATGTCACCTTCGTCGGTGTTGGCGAGCGTGGTGGTCACGCGGCCCGACTGCCGGAAGGTGCACTCGATGTAATCCTTTCGGGTCTCCGGGCTAGCGACGCAGAAGGTGCTTTCGCCCTCGCCGTAGATGCCGTACAGGCCGAACATGCCGGTCTGATAGTTGGCCTTGAAGAACTCGTGGTCTTCCTGATTGACGAATTCAAGTTTGAGCGTGTTGACGCCGGGGGCCTCGACACGCTTCGATACAACCCGCATCGGGAACGGGGTGTAGATCATGTCGTTGGTGTGGTATCGGTCTTGTGTCACCTCGGTAAATTTGTAATCGCTTGCAGAGTTTCGGTAATACCCATGTCCACCGGGCACTGTCGGGTGCATCGGCCGCAGCCGCTGCAACTGTTGACGCCGAACTTGCCTC
>DRSQ01000172.1 GCA_011372505.1 Chlorobaculum parvum
GGCGAGCGCGAGGCCTACGAGGTCGTCGAGCCGATGCTGCGCGACCTCTGCGTTGAGAACGGCTGCGGCTACATGGGAGCGTCGGGCGCGGGCCACTTCGTCAAAATGGTGCACAACGGCATCGAGTACGGCATGATGCAGGCCATCGGCGAGGGCTTCGACCTGCTCAAGGCGAGCGGCTACGAGCTCGACAACGAGAACGTGGCGCGGGTCTGGTCGAACGGCTCGGTCATTCGCGGCTGGCTCATGGATCTTGCGGGCAAGGCGTTCGCGCAGGACAACGACCTTGGCTGGCTCGGCGGCAAGGTTGCCGATTCGGGCGAAGGGCGCTGGACGGTGGAGGCGGCCATCGATCTTGGCGTTGCAGTGCCGACCATCTCCGGCGCGCTGTTCCGGCGTTTCCGCTCGCAGCATGAGGAGAACTTTTCGGACAAGGTGGTCGCCGCGCTGCGCCACGAGTTCGGCGGGCACGCCTTTGAGAACCCCGGCGATGAGGAGGGCAAGGCATGAGCGGCACGGCGGAGAACTTCACGATTGTCATCTTCGGCGCGGACAGCGATCTGGCTTCGCGCAAACTTTTTCCCTCGATCTTTCAGCTTGCCCGCTGGGGCCATATGCCGGCGAGCTTCCGGGTGATCGGCGTCGGGCGTCGCGGTCTGGGCAATGAGGCGTTTCGCGAGTTTGTATATGGCCGTCTGCTCGAACACGCCGAAGAGGCTGCAGCGGACGCCGAACGGCTGAAGGCGTTTTGCGACCTGTTTTTCTACGCGAACGCCGATCTTCAGAGTCCGGAGTCGTACCAGACATTGCGGGATGAAATCATGCGCGACGAGACCGGCGGTAATCTGCTCTACTACCTCTCGATTTCGCCCAGCCTTGCGCCGCCCGTCGTGCGCAACCTTGCCAAGGTCGGCCTTGGCGGACGCGAGCCGAACCTGAACGGCTGGCGCAAGCTCGTCGCCGAAAAGCCCTATGGCCACGACCTCGAAAGCGCCCGCGAGCTGAACCGCGTCATCGAGGAGGCCTTCGACGAGAGCCAGGTCTATCGCATCGACCACTATCTCGGCAAGGAGCCGGTGCAGAACATCATGGTGTTCCGCTTTTCCAACGGTATTTTCGAGCCGCTCTGGAACCGGCAGTACATCGCGCAGGTGCAGATCACCATCGCCGAAGATTTCGGCATTCGCGGGCGCGGCGGTTACTACGAGGAGGCGGGCCTGTTGCGTGACATCATCCAGAACCACGGCTTGCAGTTGCTCGCGGCCATCGCGATGGAACCGCCGGTTGACCTCAGTGCCGACTCGATTCGCGACGAAAAGTCCAAAATCCTGCGATCCGTGCGCCATTTTTCACCTGATACGATTAGCGATACGGCGGTCGTTGGCCAGTACGAAGGCTATCACGACGAGAAGGGCGTCGCGCCCGATTCACGGGCAGAGACCTTCGCCGCGGTCAAATTCCAAATCGACAATTGGCGCTGGTCGGATGTACCATTTTACATGAAGGCTGGGAAAAATCTCGCCAGGCACGTGACCGAAATCATCATCACCTTCAAATGTCCGCCGCAGAACTACTATGGCGCCTCTGCCGTAGCGTGCAGCACGCCGAATCAGGTGGTGCTCGGCATTCAGCCCGACGAAACCGTCGCAATCCGCTTCGGCACCAAGCGCCCCGGCGAGCAGATGGTCACCGATCCGGTTTTCATGAAGTTCGACTACCGCGAAACCTTCCCCGGCGAGCAGTTGACCCCGTACCACCGCCTGCTCCTCGATGCTATCGAAGGCAACCAGATGAACTTCATCCGCAAAGACAGCGTCGAAACCTCCTGGCAAATCATCGACAGCCTGCGCGACTCGCTCGACGGCATCACGCC
>DRSQ01000173.1 GCA_011372505.1 Chlorobaculum parvum
GCTTCGTCATCTGCTCGGCCCGCTGCCGGGCGATGACGAACCCGCTCTTACCCGTTTCCGTTACGGTCAGACCCGGTGGGACAAGTCCGAAGAGGCGCTTCACGAGCTGCTCTACGAGAAGAAGTGGGACTACTCCAATCCCGATGTTATCGCCAAACCCTATGACGTCAGCCGCGCGGCGCAGTTCGAGGGTACCTCGCTGGTGCCGCTGTTTGCCTATGTCGAGGAGAACCTCGACAAGATGATGCTGCCCGAATGGACCTTTTACTGGGGCTTCATCACCGACAGTTCGATCGATGCGCACTTCTTCGGCGGCATCTGGCCCGAGATTCAGGGCACCATTTTCCTCGCGCTTGGCGCGATGCTGTTCGCCTTTCCGCTGGGCATCATCGCAGCGGTTTACTTCACAGAATATGCGAAAGACGGCTTTTTGACCAGTATGCTCCGCAGCGCCAACAGCACGCTGGCCGGTGTGCCGAGCATCGTGTTTGGTCTGTTCGGTCTGGCCTTTTTCATCAACACGATGCACGTTTCGCACTCAAAAAGTGTGTTGGCCGGTTCGCTGACTTTGGCTATCATGATTTTACCGACGATTATCCGCGCGGCTGAAGAGGCGATTCTTGCCGTTCCGAAGACCTACAAGGAGGCCTCACTCGGTCTCGGTTCGACGAAGTGGAACACCATCGTGACGGTGATTCTTCCGGCTGCGTTGCCGGGCATCCTGACCGGCGGCGTCATCAGCCTTGGCAGGGCGGCTGGCGAAACCGCGCCGATCATTTTCACCGCCGCCGTCAGCGTCGGTACGGCTATCGGCCTTGGCGACGTGCTCAGTTCGCCGACGCCTGCTCTTTCGTGGAATATCTATAACCTTGCCAGTGAGCATGAAGCCGCCGCCGAGATTCGCCATGTCCAGTACGGCATGGTGCTTGCTCTGGTCAGCATCGTGCTTCTGCTCAACTTGAGCGCCATCATTCTCAGGGCGCGCATCTCCAAAAAACTTAAAGGGTGAGACCTATGCCAATGGCACTCGAAGCAACCGATACAAAGAAAAAGAGCAACGATTCACCCGCGCTCGATATTTATCTTCCGCCGGAGCGCAAGAAGATTGTCGATGGTGGTAAACCCCACGTCATGGCCAAGAACTTTTCGATCTACTACGGAGAGTTCGAGGCGGTCAAAAAGGTCAATGCCGACATTCTCTCCAAGTACGTGACGGCCATCATCGGCCCGAGCGGTTGCGGCAAGAGCACCTTCCTGCGCGCCATCAACCGCATGAACGACCTGATCCCGAACTGCCACACCACCGGCGCGCTGATGTTTGACGGCGAGGATGTGTATGGCAAGTTCACCGACGAGGTGCTTCTGCGCAAGAAGATCGGCATGGTGTTCCAGAAGCCGAACCCCTTTCCGAAATCGATCTTTGACAACATCGCCTACGGCCCGCGCCTGCACGGCGTGAAGGATCGCAAGACGCTGGAAGGCATCGTTGAACAGAGTCTGCGCAAGGCCGCGCTCTGGGACGAGGTGAGCGACCGGCTCGACAAGAACGCTCTCGGCCTGTCCGGTGGACAGCAGCAGCGCCTGTGCGTCGCCCGCACGCTGGCCGTCGAACCGGAGATTCTCCTGCTCGACGAGCCGACCTCGGCGCTCGACCCGAAGGCCACGGCCAAGATCGAGGATCTGATTCAGGAGCTTCGCGGCAACTACACCATCATGATCGTGACGCACAACATGCAGCAGGCTTCGCGTGTGTCGGACTACACCATGTTCTTCTACGAAGGCGTGCTGGTTGAACACGCGCCGACCAGCGACCTGTTCACCAGGCCGAAAGATCAGATGACCGAAGATTACATCACTGGCAGATTCAGCTAACAGAAAACCATTCACCATCATGTCGGAAAGACCTGTTCACGAGTACATAAAAGAACTTTCGGATGCCCTTGTCC
The DNA here is from genome assembly GCA_011372505.1 of Chlorobaculum parvum. Taxonomy (GTDB): domain Bacteria; phylum Bacteroidota; class Chlorobiia; order Chlorobiales; family Chlorobiaceae; genus Chlorobaculum; species Chlorobaculum parvum_B. Next base: position 1,947 of record DRSQ01000173.1, read on the forward strand.
AGCTTTCCGAGAAGGTGTTGCAGAACTTCAACCAAGCGTTGTACGCGGTCACGCACAAGGAAATCCAGACCGCCCGGAAGGTCAGGGTGATCGATGATGAGATCGACCAGGCCGAGGTGAAGCTCGAAGAGCAGTGCCTCCGGTTCTTGGCGTTGCACCAGCCGGTCGCCCGCGACTTGCGCACAATTGTCACCATCATCAAGATCAACGACGACCTCGAACGCATCGGCGATTTGGCGGTGCATATTATCGAGCGTATGCCTGAGCTCGGCCAAGAGGTTATGGAGAATTACGAGTTCGAGAAGATGGGCAATCTTGCTGCCGGGATGGTGCGCAAATCGATCGAGGCATTCGTGAAGTGCGATCACCCGCTTGCTGACAAGGTTTGTCTTATGGATGAAGAGGTCGATGCCATGCACCGGGTGGTGTTCAAGAAGGTTTCCGAGGCCATGAAGGCCTGCAACACCGAAACCGAGCAGTTGCTGGCCATTCTTAGCGTTTCACGTTACCTCGAACGCATGGCCGACCACGCCACCCTCATCGCTCTCGAAGTGATCTACCTCGTCACCGGCGAAATCGTCCGCCACAACGAAGACTCCTTTGAAAAACTGATCCAGTCGCTTCAGGACTGAGTGGTGTAAAATCCACCGTCATCGCGGCTTGAGATATTGAATCCTGCTATTGGACTATGCTATGCGATCTGATGGCGGGATTTTTATGTCTATGATGGGACTTTCAGATGAGGTGAGGCGTTGCTAGGAAGCGTTTTTTAGAGATTCGCTCAGACAATCTTGCCATTCTTTTTTTGTCGCTAAGTCTTGCCTTAACCCCTCCGGAAGCGTAAATTAAAGTCTGTTTAATCAGCCCTTTCACAGGGCGTAATTACACCTAATTTTAGCAACGAGCCCTTCACCATTATGGCACTGTTCGGCAAGAAATCTTCCGCATCGAAATCCGCTGCGATTCCGAAAGCGTTTACCATCCAGATAGATCCCTCTAAATTCAATCTTGCCACCAAATCTGTCGGGTCGGTGCACGAGCAGCTTGAGACCATGAAGCAGAGACTTACCAAGCTCTCCTCGATGGTCGAGAACAACCTGATGAACGCCGTCAGAGCTGCTACCAAAAAGAACAAAGACCTTGCTATTTCGATTTTTACCACCGATGAGCAGTACGTCCAGAAACTGAAGTTCGAGGTGGAGTACATGACGCTTGCTTACCTGAACTTTCAGAGCCTCGATGAGGCTGCCACCAAGGTTGTGGCTGATGCCCGTTTTATTCTCGGGCAGCTTGAAACTCTTGGTCAGTACGCGCTCAACATCGCCAACAAAACCGAGTACATTCAGCTCGCCAACATCGAGATTCTGCACAAGGACGAGTACGACCTGAAGCCAATGGGCGACGACACTGCGGAAATGATCAAGAAGGCGGTCGAAGCCTACGTCAGCGGCAACTCGAAACACGCCACAGAGACGCTCGACATGATGAAGAAGATTGACGGCATTTACCAGAAAGCTGTTGCCAAGCTCAAGGCTGAAGTCAACGACTCGAACATCACCAACTACAC
>DRSQ01000174.1 GCA_011372505.1 Chlorobaculum parvum
CCACCTCTTCGTAGGTGCTGCCATCCTCTTTATCGAAGATAATTCCCTTCATGCGAATCAGATCGACGAAACCGGCAAACATCTCACCCTCGCCGATCGGGATCTGAATCGGAACAGGATTGGCACCGAGACGCTCCCTGATAGCCTTCACAGCATCAAAGAAGTCGGCACCGGTACGATCCATCTTGTTAACGTAGGCGATCCTCGGAACGCCATACTTGTTGGCCTGACGCCAGACCGTCTCGGACTGAGGCTCAACACCACCAACAGCACAGAACAGCGCAACAGCACCGTCAAGCACACGAAGGGAGCGCTCCACCTCAACCGTAAAGTCAACGTGGCCGGGGGTATCGATAATATTGATTCTGTGATTGACACCGGTAAAGTTACCATACTTCGGCGTCCAGAAGCACGTGGTCGCAGCGGAGGTAATCGTAATACCGCGCTCTTTTTCCTGCTCCATCCAGTCCATGGTGGCACCGCCCTCATGAACCTCGCCCATCCGGTGCAAGCGACCCGTGTAGTAGAGAATCCTCTCAGTCGTCGTGGTCTTGCCAGCATCAATATGGGCCATGATGCCGATGTTTCTGACTTTATCTAACGCAACCTGCCGTGCCATAACTTAGATCAATGTTTAGTATCTTTTCCTACAGAATCAGAACCTGAAGTGAGCAAATGCCTTGTTGGCCTCGGCCATGCGATGCACCTCGTCGCGCTTCTTTACGGAAGCCCCCTGCTCATTGGAAGCATCCAGCAACTCAGCCGCAAGCTTCTCAGCCATCGAGCGACCGCCACGCTTTGTAGCGAACTGCTTGATCCAGCGGAATGCCAGCGCCGTTCTTCTTGCCGGCTGGACCTCCATCGGAATCTGGTAAGTGGCACCACCGACACGCTTGCTGCGAACCTCGACGAGCGGAGCAACATTACTCATAGCCTTGCGGAACACCTCGAGAGCTTCACCCTCTTCGATCTTCCCGGCAATAATATCAAAGGCATCATACACAACCTTGGCCGCAACCTCTTTCTTACCATCAAGCATGATAGCATTGATCAGACGAGCAACCGTCTCGTCATTGTAACGAAAATCACCGCTTTGCAATCCGTATCCGGTACCTTTCTTTCCCATTATAAACCCGAGTTATAATTCTGTTTGATTACTTCTTCGCTGCGCCAGCCTTCGACTGCTTAGCCCCATACTTGGAACGCCCTTGCTTCCGATCAGCAACACCCGACGTATCGAGCGAGCCGCGAACAATGTGATAGCGAACACCCGGAAGATCCTTAACCCTGCCACCACGGATCAGCACAATGGAGTGCTCCTGGAGGTTGTGCCCCTCACCCGGAATATACGCAGTCACCTCAATCTTGTTGGAGAGCCTGACACGAGCAACTTTGCGAAGCGCAGAGTTCGGCTTTTTAGGAGTGGTCGTATAGACACGCGTGCAAACACCTCTTTTCTGAGGGCATTTTTCGAGCGCCGGTGAGGCAGTCTTAGACGCCTTCACACTTCTTCCGTGCCTGATAAGCTGCTGAATCGTCGGCATACAGTAAACTCTCTTTTTCTATTTCGTTTGAGATTCCCGGTGAAATTCAATCAGGAAAAACCATAAGGACGACCAAAGTAAAAGTTTTACCATAAAAAACAAAATATGAATTCCCGTTTTTTTTGATTTATCGGCCACTTTTCACCATTCTCCTGCACCTCTTTGCCGGAAGTCGCCCAAATGCACCCATCCCTTCGCAATTTATTGGCTTAGATCATACCAATATGAAAGCCAGATCCCTCGGTAGCCGGATGCTCCTGCCCCAAGCTGAAGCTCTTGACGGCTATGTCGAAGAAAATGATTATCATCATCGAACCACATCCCTCGACTGACAAGAAACGATGATCATCAGCAAAGAGAGTGTCACGGCTATCCATACTGACATTCAATCCATCGGGATTCCCGAAAAGGACCTCTCCAGCCTTCTTTCGGACGATGAACGAGTACGAGCCGATACCTTTCGTTTCGAGGCCGACCGTACACGCTTCATTGTGCGAAGGGGCCTGCTCAGGCGCATCCTCGGGGAAACGCTCGGCACCGATCCTACACGCATCCACTTTGCGGCAACGTCAGTCGGCAAGCCCTACCTCGCCTTTCCTGAAAACTCCGGTCTCTGGTTCAACCTGTCCCACTCCGGAGACCAGATAGCCTACGCTTTTTCCGGCCACGCCGAAACCGGCATCGACATCGAGCGCATCCGCACGGTCGACAGCATAGACCGGCTCGCCCGCAACTACTTCTCCGCTGAAGAGTACGCGCTGATCGTCAACCTGCCGGCTTGGGAAAAAAACAAGGCATTTATCAAACTGTGGTCCATCAAGGAAGCCCTCATCAAAGCCAGCGGGTGGTCGCTCGAACATGGCCTTCTTGCCTCGGACGTGGCTGCCCAGTACCGCATGACCCGCTTCAACGTCCAGTTCGGTGAAAGCCTGACGCTCACCTGCGTCACCCCCGTCTTCGAACGCATCTGCGGCTACGCCACCGCTCTGGCGATACGCCTCGACGACAACGAACCGCTGACACTGCCCCGCTATACCCTCCAGAACGGCGAGTATATCGACTTCTGAACCTGCATGCCGTCGCCAGACCGCAAACGGCACCTCATGTTTTGGCCTTTCAAATCATGGCGTCAAAGACTATTTTTAAAAAGCAAAGCTGACGTCCACTTACGGATAGCGATGTTTTCAGTGCACATTCCTGACGACTCCGGAAGGGCAAAACACAGAAAGCAGACGCCTGAACGCTTTCGGGATAAGGATTTCAATCAGACCACCTTCAGGATGGTTTTGCATACCCCCGTTGAAACCGGCATCCCGAACAACAGCTCCAGCCATGAGAAAAGCTTTCCTCACATGCTGCCTCGCCTGGTGGCTTGCCGTGCTGCAAAGCCTTTCGTTACAGGCTTTTGCTGCCTATAATCCGGCACTGATCGACACATTGAGCACCAGCAATTCTCAACCGCCGTCGGTCATGTCCACCCCACCACCGACCGACGGTGCTTCATCGGAGCCACTCCCCCAAATCGAAAGTCTGCGTCCCATCCTGATCACCGTGCCGTCACTTACCGGGTTGTCGTTAGACGATGCCCGGGCAACGCTTCTCGACACAAACCTGCGGGTTGGCCTGGTCACGCGCGCCGAATCCAAGTATGAACCGGATACGGTCATCCGGCAGTCCCCCGAAGCCAGAGCAAGAGCCCGGCCCGGCACAGCTATCGCGCTGGTGATTGCCGCACCCGCCATGGTCACCGTTCCCCCACTGACCGGCCTGCCACTGAACGAAGCCCGCGCGATACTCTCGAAACTTGATTTACAGCTCGGCCAGCTCACCAGCGCCGAATCCGATGGCGAACCCGGCACAATCATCGAACAGTCACCGAAAGCCAGAACAAGAGTCAAGCCCGGCACCCCGATCGCGCTTGTGCTCTCAATCCGAAGCATGGTCGAGGTTCCCCAGGTCGTCGGACTTGAGCTGGGCGATGCCCGCGAGGTCATCGAACACTCAGGCCTGATCCCGATCGTCGACTCCTGGAACAGCAGAGGTGAAAAAGCCCTCGTCAACGGCCAGCACCCTAAACCGCGCAGCTCTGTCCGAAGAGGCTCGTCAGTTGTACTGACCTTAAAGGCAATCGTCGAACCGTCAGCAGTCAAGCCACCATCTCCGCCAATACAAAACATGGCTCCATGGACAGCCATTATCGCCGGAGCCGCATTAATCACAATTCTCGGAGGCACCTTCCTCTTCATGCGAAGTGCTCATCCAAAGCAACCATCGTCCAACAGAGAACCTCGCGTCTCCATTCATGCAACCCTTGACTATGGAACCCAGCAAGTGCAGGCAACTGAAAATCCTGAAAAACTGCCGACAACGGTCATAAAGATCCACCCAGATCAAGGAATCCAAGAAGTCAACCGCTCATAACAATGGCAAAACCGCACCGATCCGGAGAAAACCATGCAGACAGTCACCCTCGGCGATTTTTTCGGCCATCTGAACCGCGATGACTCCACGCTCGACAAGCTTCAGAAAAAAGAGGTGTTTGAAGAGCTGCGCAAAAACCTGCCCGCACAAGAGCAGGCGCTTCAGTGGAAACCGGTCTGGAACAGCGTCGTCGATCATGTCGGCAAACTGCTCGACATCGAGCTGGCGAAAATCATGCTGCGGGCATGGAAAAACTATTTCGACCTCTCAAAATATGCCGATACCGAAACCTACCCGCCAGACCGTTCCTACCTCGAACCGCTGCTTGAACACACCATTTCATCAAGGCACAAACCGGAAATCGAGGTCGAAATCGACCGCATCATCTCAAAAACCATCGCGTTCGACATCACCGTGCAGTTGAACCTCAAGGGATTCACGCTTGAAATAACCGGCGGCAAAATCATGAAGATTCACACGGGAGAGTGCCGAGGCAAAGGCAGCATCAAATGCCTCGATGTAACGCTTCTGGAAAAAGCGCTCGGCACCATCACCCTGCCGGGCATCATCGACCTCGACGAAGGCATTCCGGTGGAATGAGCGAGGCCGTACTGAAGAGACGAAAGGGGGATAATAAGTTTAGCGAGAGGTGCGCGTGCTGCGCTTTTCAAAAAAAATTAGTCTTTACTCCGCCCCTTCATGATTCCACTGCTCAATCTTTTCGATGATAGCAGTAATTTGCTTTTCCAGATCAAAACGCGCACGCATCATTTCTTTCGTCATCTTGGGCGCAGTCTCTAACGCAAGCTCCATCTTGTCGATGGATTTCAGCCCAAGCTGACTTTCGAGATACGAACTGCCCTTTTCAGATTTCTTTGCCGGAAAAAAGCGCTCGTATTGACCGGGGTCTTTTGGCTGGCCGCTCTGGGCATAATCGGCAAGCAACTCGCCCGGTAGATAATTCTCGATCTCTTTTGCTTTCGTGATCCATATATGAGAATTGGGCAGACTCTCGACCTGCTGCTTGATCGTGCTAACACGCTTTTTAAGACCTGAACCCTCCCCCTTTGCCGCCGTCCGGTCGCCATCACAAACCAGCAGCAGATTCGGATTGATCTGAAGCAGGTTCACAAAATCCTCTTCCGCTTTGGGATCAGCCACTCCCAACCGCGCCAGCAATGCGCCTCCATAAAAAGCGCACTGGTAATCACGACCTTCACGCCATTTGCCATCACTGAACAGTTGAATCCATTTGTTGAGATAAACCCGATCCGAAGGCCCTTCAACCCAAATGATGCCATTGGCCTGCAACAAGTCAGAAGGCTTCGCACCGAGTTCTGCAATGACGCTCAGTTGATCGAAGTGGGCTGAAATAGTTCTAGTGTCCTGTCCGGTTAATTAATTGGTATAAAATAACGAAAAAAGCTATATGTTCATGGAAACATAATGACATGAAACTATGGCACCAAAGCATAAAACCTATCCCGTCAGCAAAGCAGACAAAGCTACTCTGGAGAAGTGGAGCCGGTCGCATACCCAACCACAAAAAATAGTCTTTCGCTCTCAGATACTCTTGCGGTGTGAATCAGGACAAAGCGTCCAGTCTGTCGCTGAAGAACTGCAAACCTCAACCAATACCGTTTACAAATGGCTCAAC
>DRSQ01000175.1 GCA_011372505.1 Chlorobaculum parvum
ATGATCGAATCGGTCGCGATCTACTGCTTCGTGATTTCGATCATCCTGATCTTCGCCAATCCGTTCTGGAACCACGCCATTTCGCAAGCCGGAGGCCGCTGATGCTGATCGACTGGTTCACCGTGGCGGCGCAGCTCGTCAATTTCCTGATCCTGATCTGGCTGCTGAATCGCTTTCTCTATCAGCCGGTGCTCAAGGCGCTCGACGAACGGGAAAAGACGATCGCCGCTGAGCTGGAACATGCAGCGGGCGTTGAAGCTGAGGCGGCGCGGGAGAAGGCCGAATGGCAAAAAAAGAACGACGAGTTCTCGCAGCAGCGTCAGCAGATGATGAAACAGGCGACGGACGAGGCTGCGACGCGGCGCACCGACCTGCTCGACGAAGCGCGACAGGAGTACGACGCCCTCCATTCGAGGCTGCTCGAAACGCTGAAGCGCGAAGAGACCGAGCGGCAGGAGGAGGCCGAACGGCGCGTCAGCGACGAAATCTTTTCGGTGGCCGGAAAGCTCTTGATCGAGCTGGCCGACGAGTCGCTTGAAGCGCGCATCATCGACAAGTTCTGCCGTAAGCTCGAAGCAGGCGGATCGGAGATTGCCGGACAACTCGCGGGACAGGACGGCGCTGCGAAGCAGGCGGTCGTGCGCAGCACCTTCCCGCTTACGCCGGAGCAGCGCGAAAAGGTTAGCGGCACGATCACGGCGTTGCTCGGCGTGGAGACTCCCCTTTCATTCGAGCAATCGGATAAAGCCGCATGCGGCATCGAGCTGTGCGTCGATGGTTTGTGCGTTTCATGGCACTTCCAGGCGGCGCTCGACGCGCTGAAGCGTGCCGCTGGCGATTACCGTGATCATGAAACAGATAACGGAGCGGCGGATGCCAGATAAAAGCGGACATCCTCTGGACAAGGCACTCGACAGCGTCCGGCAGGCGCGGGAGGGCTGGTCGGCTGATCTGGCGCTCGTCGAGGGGGGCGTCGTACGGACAGTGCTGAACGGCATCGTGAAGGTTGACGGCCTACCGGGCGTCGGCTACGAGGAGCTGGTGCGGATTCACGACGACCTTTACGGCATCGCCTTCAACATCGATCCCGGCGAGGTTGGCGTGGTGCTGCTCGGCGACTACGCGCTGCTCAAAACCGGCGACCGGGCGTGGCGCACGGGGCGCGTGACGGATGTGCCGGTTGGCGAGCAGCTCATCGGGCGCGTGATCGATCCGCTCGGCCAGCCGCTCGACGAACTTGGCCCGGTCAAAACCACAAAGCGGTGGCCGATCGAGCGCCCCGCCCCGCCAATCATGGATCGCGACCCGGTCACCGTGCCGCTGCAAACCGGCATCAAGGTGATCGACGCCATCGTGCCGGTCGGGCGCGGCCAGCGCGAGCTGATCCTCGGAGACCGCCAGACCGGCAAAACCTCCGTTGCGCTCTCGGCGATGATCAACCAGCGCGACAAAGAGGTGCTCTGCATCTACTGCGCCATCGGCCAGAAAGCGGCCTCCGTCGCCAAGGCGGTCGCAGTGCTCACAGAACACGGCGCGATGGAGCACTCCATCGTGATGGTCACCGAGGGCAACGACCCGCCCGGTCTGCAATACATCGCCCCATACGCAGCCACCAGCATCGCCGAATACTTCATGCAGCAAGGACGCGACGTGCTGATCGTGTACGACGATCTGACCAACCACGCCCGCGCCTACCGCG
>DRSQ01000176.1 GCA_011372505.1 Chlorobaculum parvum
CGACCTGACGCCGGACGGTTCGGGCGGCCCGCTCGTCAACGTCGGAGATCACCGGGTCATCGAGCTGTGGAACCTGGTTTTCATCCAGTACGACCGTCAGGCTGATGGCAGCCTCGAACCGCTGCCGCAGAAGCATGTCGATACCGGCATGGGCTTCGAGCGCGTGACGGCCGTGCTTCAGGGCAAGTCCTCGAACTACGACAGCGACGTCTTCACCCTACTCTTTGACCGCATCACCGAACTGACTGGCGTGCGCTACACCGCCTCGCTGGACAGCGCAACCGACATCGCCATGCGCGTGATCGCCGACCACTGCCGCACGCTCACCTTTGCGCTTTCGGACGGTGCGATGCCGGGCAACGAGGGGCGTGGCTACGTGCTGCGCCGCATTCTGCGCCGTGCGGTGCGCTATGCGGGCACGCTCGGCTGCCATGAGTCGATGATGTACAAAATGGTCGAGGTGCTCGTGCGCACGATGGGCGATGTTTTCCCGGAGCTGGAGAAGCAGCAGGCGACGGTCGAAAAGATCATCCGCGCTGAAGAGGAGAGCTTTCTTACCACCCTTGGACGCGGCACTGAAATCTTCAACGAGGTGGTCGCCGGAATGAAAACCTCCGGCAGCACGACCATCTCCGGAGAGGACGCTTTCAAGCTCTACGATACCTTCGGTTTCCCGCTCGACTTGACTCGCCTGATGGCCGCTGAAGTGGGGTTTGATATCGACGAGGAGGGCTTTGAGCACTGCATGACCGAGCAGAAGACCCGTGCTCGCATGGATCGCAAGGACAAGATGCAGGTTCAGGGCGATGAGGGCGAGTGGCAGTGGTTCTCGCCGGAAGCGCCGACTGAGTTCGTCGGTTACGACACGCTGGAAACCAGCGCCACACTTGCTGCCGTCAAGACAGGCGGCGACCGGCTGTTGGTGGTGCTCGACAAGACGCCATTCTACGCCGAAAGCGGCGGTCAGGTGGGTGACCACGGCATCATCGAGACCGACGACTATCGCCTCGACGTGACCGACACGCGCAAGGATGGCGAGCTCGTCGTCCACTTCATCACCTCGGCGCGCGACAAGGTTCGCGACTGTGCAGTTTCGCCTACTGACCTCAGCTTCGATGGAGCCGTGACGGTGGAGGCCGCCGTTGACCGCGAACGCCGCGTCGCGACTGAGCGCAATCACACCGCGACGCACCTGCTCCATGCCGCGCTGCGCAAAGTGCTTGGCGAGCACGTCCAGCAGAAGGGCTCGCTGGTGACCCCCGAGCGCCTGCGCTTCGACTTCAGCCACTTCTCGAAAATCAGCCCTGAGGAAATGGAGCAGGTCGAGCACGAGGTCAACGCGCAGATTCGCAAGGCGGCGGGCGTCACCAAGCACGCCGACGTGCCGTACGAAGAGGCGCTCGAACTCGGCGCGCTCGCCTTCTTCGGCGACAAGTACGCCGACCGCGTGCGCGTAGTCGATGTCCCCGGCATCTCCATCGAGCTGTGCGGCGGCACCCACGTCGGCAACATCGGCCAGATCGGAATGGTCAAGATCGTCAGCGAATCATCTGTCGCTGCGGGAATCCGCCGCATCGAGGCGGTCACTGGCCAGGCCGCCGAAGCGCTGCTCTGGCAGGAGTACCGCAACCTCCAGGAGATCAAAAATCTGTTGAAACTCAAGGCGGATGAACAGGCCGGACCGAAAATCAAAGAGCTGCTCGACGAGAAAAAAGCACTCGACAAGCAGCTTCAGGAGAGCCGCCTATCTGGCTTGCTCAACCAGCTTTCGGCAACGCTTGCTAGCGCTGAAGAGATTGGCGGCTGCCGCATTATGACCGAGCAGCTCGATGGTCTTGGCGGTGATGAACTGCGTCAGGCTGCCGTGGCCTTGCGTGAACAAGCTTCATGCGTTGCCGGGTTGCTTTGCAGCGTCACGGACGGCAAGGTGTTTCTGGTAGGCTTCGCCTCCGACGAGGCGGTGAAGTCGAAAAAACTCAACGCTGGCAAGC
>DRSQ01000177.1 GCA_011372505.1 Chlorobaculum parvum
AGCTGTGCGGCGGCACCCACGTCGGCAACATCGGCCAGATCGGAATGGTCAAGATCGTCAGCGAATCATCTGTCGCTGCGGGAATCCGCCGCATCGAGGCGGTCACTGGCCAGGCCGCCGAAGCGCTGCTCTGGCAGGAGTACCGCAACCTCCAGGAGATCAAAAATCTGTTGAAACTCAAGGCGGATGAACAGGCCGGACCGAAAATCAAAGAGCTGCTCGACGAGAAAAAAGTACTCGACAAGCAGCTTCAGGAGAGCCGCCTATCTGGCTTGCTCAACCAGCTTTCGGCAACGCTTGCTAGCGCTGAAGAGATTGGCGGCTGCCGCATTATGACCGAGCAGCTCGATGGTCTTGGCGGTGATGAACTGCGTCAGGCTGCCGTGGCCTTGCGTGAACAAGCTTCATGCGTTGCCGGGTTGCTTTGCAGCGTCACGGACGGCAAGGTGTTTCTGGTAGGCTTCGCCTCCGACGAGGCGGTGAAGTCGAAAAAACTCAACGCTGGCAAGCTGGTCAAAGAGGCGGCGGCTTGCGTCAAAGGCGGTGGCGGCGGCAAACCCGAGCTTGCCACGGCAGGCGGCAAATATCCGGATGGTATCGGCAAAGCCATCGAAACCTTCGTCGCCTCGGTCAAGTCCGCGCTTGCCTGATGAACGCACTGAACAGCCCACCTCTAAAAACGTATTGCGCGCCTCGATTGCTGCGTTGGGTGGTGCTCGAAATCCTCACGTACTCTCAGTACGCTCCGGTTTCTGTGCTCCATCCGTCTTGCACTCGAACCGCTCATGACACTTTTTAGAGGTGTCCAAAACGATTGCTTATGCTGATTCTCGACTGTTTTTTCGGAAAATGCGAAAAGCCAACCTGCGATGGCTGCGGCCTGGTAGCCGTGCGCAACCTGCGGCGCGCCCTCAAGGCACGCTCGATGGACGCAGGCGACGATGCCTCAGACGAGGCCTGGAAAAAGGCGGTAGAGCAGACGCTTGCTGGAAACTCCACCGCCTCGAGCAAAGCGGCGCCCATGAGGAAAAAAAAGCTGCTCGTACCGCGTGAGGAGATTCCTTGGTACCCAACCATCAAACCCGATCTCTGCAACGGCTGCGGCGACTGCAAGGTGCTCTGCAAACCCGGCGTCTTCGAGGTTGGCCCGCCCGATCCCACCGGCGTGCAGCGCCCGAAGCTCGTGGTTGGCCACCCCTACAACTGCATCGTACTTTGCGACCGCTGCGTGCCCATCTGCACCTCGGGTGCAATCACCCTCCCCAAGAAGGAAGATTTCGAGAAATACGTGGAGTACCTCGACGAGTGATCAGTGGATAATTGATGATAATTTGATAATGGAGAAGTGATGGCAAAGAAGAAACGGCTGCTTGCACCGAGGGAAGAGATTGCGTGGTATCCGACGATTGATTCAGAACTTTGTAACGGATGTGGAGAGTGCGCGGAATTCTGCCGTCTCGGAGTGTTCGCCCTTGGCCCGGCAGAAGAGAATGCGGAGGTGGTAAAGCGTCCCAAAATGATGGTCGCCAACCCCTACAACTGCCTCGTCCTCTGCACTCGCAGCGTGCCCGTCTGCCCTTCTGGTGCGATTACGCTGCCCGATCCACGGGAGTTCGAGCAGTTTGTGGAGTACGTGGATAATTGATACTCTGAGGGAATTCAGCTACCGTCATCGCGAGTCCCGATTTATCGGGGCGTGGCGATCCACTTTTCCGTGATGTGCATTCATGCCTCGTTATGGATTGCCGCGTTGCTGCGCTTCTCGCAATGACGGGATCATAATGAAACCATATTATGATACAAGTCTGACCATCCCGGGTTCATAGACTGAATCAGGTCTATTTTCTTTTGGCGTGATCCGGACTTGAGTTGTTTTTCACGGTTGATGGCGCTTTCCATTGTTTCATGCTGCTCATACCACACCAATTTGTGCACTTGGTATTTTCTGGTGAATCCTTCACCCAGATCATTCTTGTGTTGCCATACTCTTTTGGGAAGGTCGCTTGTTACACCGACATAAAGCGTTCCATTTTGCCTATTGGCGAGAATGTAGGCACATGGTTGCTTCATAAGGTATTTTCCTGTTAATGAATTGCTGCGTCACAATTTGGCGCATATCCGGGGGAGACGGACTTTTTCTGAAATCTGTCATCGCGAGGCTGATGGCCGTGGCGATCCACTCCTATGGTGAATCATGAGGGAATTTGTTTGGATTGCCGCGTCGCGACGCTCCTCGCAATGACGATAGTCCTAAACGATATATCCAGACCGCCCAAGTCGTCTATTTATCTTGCTCACACCTCCAGCGCGTCCCTGTCGCGGAATCCCATCAAATACAAAATTGCATCGAGGCCGAGCGTTGAGATTGCCTGACGGGCAGTTTCGCGCACGATTGGCTTTGCCCTGAATGCGATGCCGAGTCCGGCTTTGCCGAGCATCGGCAGGTCGTTGGCTCCGTCGCCAACCGCGACGGTCTGTTCGAGGCGGATGTTCTCCGTGGCGGCGATCTGTTCCAGCAGTGCCGCCTTGCGCTTGCCATCCACCACCTGGCCGAGCACGTTGCCGGTCATTTTGCCGTCCACGATCTCCAGCTCGTTGGCGAAGACGTAGTCGATGTTCAGCTTTTTCTGCAAGTAGTGTCCGAAGTAGGTGAAGCCGCCGGAGAGGATGGCGGTTTTGAAGCCGAGGCGGTGCAGGTTGTGGAAGAGGTGCTCTGCGCCTTCGGTCAGTTGCAGCCGTTCAGCCACCTTTTGCAGCGTCGATTCTTCAAACCCCTCCAGCGTCGCGACGCGCTTTTTCAGGCTTTCGGTGAAGTCGATCTCGCCGCGCATTGCCTCTTCGGTGATCGCGGCCACCAGTTCGCCCGACCCAGCCTCTTTCGCCAGTTCGTCGATCACCTCCGACGTAATCAAGGTCGAGTCCATGTCGAACACAACGAGGCGACGAGTGCGGCGGAAGATGTTGTCCTCCTGGAAGGCGATGTCGATGCCGAGGTTGTCTGTGATGTCGAGCATCTCTGCGCGGAGCCGCTCCTTGTCGGCGGGCGCGCCACGGAGCGAGAATTCGATGCACGCTTTGGTCTTGCCCGGATCGAGCTCGTCTTCGAGCGGCAGGCGTCCGGAGAGGCGGTTGATGGTGTCGATGTTGAGGCCGTGTTTCGAGACCAGCGTAGTGACCCGTTCAAGATGTTCCGATGAAATTTTCCGGCCGAGTAACGAAAGGAGGTAGCGTGGCTTGCCCTGCTCGCCGACCCATTTGTGGTATTCGCGCGTGTTGATTGGTGTAAAATCGATCTCCAGCTTGAGCGTGTGCGCCGTGAAGAGCAGGTCTTTCAGGATCGGCGCGGAGGTGGAGGCTTTCGGCACCTCGATGAGCATTCCGAGCGAGAGGTGGTTGTGTATGACCGACTGGCCAATATCGAGCACCGGCACGTCGTACCGCGCAAGCACTTCGGTGATTTTGGAAGTCAGGCCCGGCTTGTCCGGGCCGGAAATGGTAATGAGCAGCAGTTCGCGCATGGTGCTGGAAATCTCGGTTAGCCCCTCGTCGAGCGGAGGGAGAGCGGCAAGGTGTTGCCTTGTAATGACTTATGGTTTCGCCCGGTTTGCAGGCAAAGCACGGGGAAAGATAGCGTTGTTTTGGGAAGGTTCAAAAAGTGGGGGGATGGGGTTGGACTGTTTCCTGAAATCGGAGATGTGGCTGGAGTTATTTACCGTAAAGGCGGGTTGTGCGAAAGAAATATTTAACTGGAATGGTGATATTAGCGTATGTGACCATTTCAGCAAGTCTGAAAATCGCTAAATGAGATTTAGTTTAAAGACAAGTGCACGAGTATGAATCCAAGACGGCACCTCATCATTATCAAAGGCAAAGAGCTTACCGATCAAGTCACAAGCATCGAGCGAACGGCTGGTCGGATGGCTGTAACCTATAATGGCGGAAAAACCTATCGCTATGCCAGTGGTAATGTTGAGTAGCTTTCAAATCCTGATCGCATACCAACCGGGGATAGCCGTGTGTTCGTTCAAGGGGAACAGCTTGCCGACATAGATGAGATGCTCCATTTCGGGAAGTGGGTGAAACTCTTTCACAAAAGCGGAGAGCAGTGGCTTTGCCTGTTTTCAGATCTTGATGTTCAGCAAGCAGAGCCATCCAGTGGCCGAAGCCAGGATGTTCTCGCCTATTTCCGGGAACTCGCTGAAGGTTCGGCTCTCCGGTCGATTGATGACCAGTCGCTGATGGCGATGAAGTACCGACACCTGAAACGGGGCGTGTCCCGCAGTGTTCTTCCTGGCTTTCTTGAGGCTCGTCTTTCCGGTTTCGAGAAGCGTTTGCCGCCTGACCTCATCTTTCCCTTTGGCTGTAACAAGAGCCAGAAGTTGGCGGTGCAACGGGCCATAGAGCATCCTGTCTCAGTCATTCAGGGGCCGCCGGGCACCGGCAAGACCCAGACCATCCTGAACCTGATCGCCAACCTGCTGCTTCAGAACAAGCGGGTTGCTGTGGTCTCCAACAACAACTCGGCGACGGCCAATGTGCTGGAAAAGCTTCAGAAGTACGAGCTTGATTCCGTTTCGAGGAGCGATTGGAGCGGTTAACGGAGCTTTCGATGCAACTGCTGAAGCACCGGCTTGCCGGGAACTACAACAACCGGGCGCGGAAGCGATTCACGCTCGATGATCTCTGGCGGCAGCCCAAAGCATTTCTCGATGAATATCCGGTCATTCTCAGCACCACCTTTTCGGTTATCACATCGCTTGAGTCCGGCTACCTGTTCGATTGTGTCATCGCGGACGAAGCGAGCCAGGTCGATCTGCTCAGCGGCGTGCTTGCGATGGGCTGCGCCCGGAAGCTCGTTGTCGTCGGCGATCCCATGCAGTTGCCCAATGTGCTGACCGGTCAGGATATTAAGCGAGCCGAAGAGGTTGCGTTGCTCTACGATGTTCCGGAGTATTGCCGCTTCGAGCGCCTCAGTTTGCTTTCCGCCGTGCGTGCGGCGTTTCCCGAACTGCCGGAGACGCTGCTGCGCGAGCATTACCGGTGCCATCCGAAAATCATTCAGTTCTGCAACCGGAAGTTCTATGGGGGCGAACTCCTTGTCATGACGCGCGACCTAGGCGAACCGGACGTGCTCAAGGCGACCGTGACCGTCGAGGGGCGACACGCGCGTGGCACCATCAATCAGCGCCAGATTGACGAAATCACACAACAGGTTTTGCCCAAGCTACGACCGATCAATCCCGACGACATCGGTATCGTTTCGCCATTCAGGAAACAGGCCGACCGGATGCAGTCCACTTTTGGCCTGGATGAGATCGAAGTCGATACGGTGCATAAATATCAGGGCCGGGAGAAGTGAGTCATCGTCATATCGACTGTCGCGAACGACGCCAACGAGTTCGTCGATAACCCGAATCTGCTGAACGTGGCTGTATCCCGCGCGCAGGAGAGGCTCTGGCTGGTCGTCTCGAAGGAGATGGCCGAGGGGCGTGGCAATGTCGCCGATTTAGTCCGTTACATCCGGTACAACAACGGCGAGGTGTTGCCAGGCAAGGTTCGGTCGGTCTTTGATCTTCTCTATCAAGACTACGATGCCGTGCGTCGGGAGGTACTGAAAAAGGGAAAGCGGGTTTCGCGCTATGATTCCGAGAATCTTGTGCATGGCGTCATAGAGTCGGTGCTTCAGGAGAAGCAGGGCTTGGGTGTCGTTTTTCAGCTTCCGCTTTCGATGCTGGTGCGCAATACCGATGGGCTGAGTCCCGATGAGGCGGCCTATGCCACTCATCCCTGGACGCATGTTGATTTTGTGATCTACCGTACCATCGATAAGAGCCCGGTACTTGCCGTCGAGGTCGATGGCTATGCGTTCCATCGCGAAGGCTCGCGTCAGGCTGAACGTGATGCACTCAAAGATGCTGTGTTGGCAAAATGCGGCCTACCGCTCCTGTGCCTGTCAACAGTCGGCAGCGACGAGCAAAACCGGATACGTACAATGCTGGAAGAGGTGGTGAATGGTTAGAGCTTGGTATGTTTGATGACGTGCCAATGTTGTGTAGATTTCGGGGAGTAGGTGATTTTCTGAATAAAAAGGATGATCGTCGCATAGTTTGAACAATCGCAAGTAAAGGGGAGAATGCCAACAATTTCAATGTTTTACGGGATTCTGATCCGGATGTTCTTTCGAGACATCGAGAAGCATCATTTGCCACACATCCATGCAGATTATCAGGGAAAAGTGGCTGTGTATTCAATTCTTGATGGAACTCTTCTCGCTGGTGAGTTGCCTCCAAGCAAGCATAAATTGGTTGTTGCGTGGATTGAAATTCACCATGAGGATTTGTTGGGACTGGAATCTTGCTGTAAACGGTAAAAAACCATTTCCAATAAAGGGACTTGACCAATGAAAATAGCGGAAGTTCATCTACAACCGGATTGGGTGTTGTCGATTATCGCGGAAGATGGCTGCGTTGGCCTTTTCGATATTACACCATACTTGGAATATGAAGCTTTTGAAGAGCTTCGAGACCATCAGGAATTTATGAATGTAAGTGACGGAGGATACTTCATCGAATGGGAGTGCGGCGCTGATTTGTCAGCTGACCGTGCGAAGTCAATATTTCTCACTGCAAGCGCCTACTCCAAGGCAGCCAAGCATATAAATGCAGCCGTTTCGTACGATCCGAGTCTGTTGCTTCCCAGCCAAATTATTGCGGCTCTGGCTCTTGAGCTTTATTTTAAATCTCTTTACTTCATAGTAAAGAAGATGGACTTCAAAATCAATAGCAGGCATTCTCATGATTTCAATGCTCTGTTCAAGGAACTACCCGAAGATTTAAGGAAGAAATTGGAAAATAGTTTCCATGAGTTAATGACAGATCGTGACATGAAGGATGTTCACGCAATAGAGGCAGCGAGCGAAGTTAAAATTCCTCTTGATTTGGCCGGAAACTTGACGTCTTGGAGTGATGTTTTTATGAAAGTCAGGTACATATACGATAGAACAACTGCGGGGAAATCAATGATGTTTTTCCCGGAATTTGAGCAGGCGGTCACAAATATCATTTTTGGCATTAGGCCAGAGCTTCAAAGCTAATAAGATGCTTCAAAACGGCGAGTACACAAGAGGTTATGACTTAAAGACATCTAAAAAAGATAATCAAATGAAAATCGAACAAATCAAAGTTGAAATAGATAAGCTGGCGTTATCTGAGAAACTGCTTCTCGTTGAAGATTTGTGGGATTCGATTGCTGCCAGTAATTTACAACTTCCTCTGCCGGAATGGCAAAAAGAGGAGCTGGACAGGAGGTATAAAGAGTACCAGCAAGGGAACCTTGAGCTTCATGACTGGACGTGCGTCCATGAAGAACTGCGCGAGAAATACAAATGAAGTTGCGTTATACACACAGGTCTAAAGATGACCTTGATATAGCTATGGCATGGTATGAGAAGCAGCGAAGAAGTTTGGGATTTGAGTTTCTTGATCGCATTGAAGTTGCCGTCAAATCAATCGTGCAAAGCCCAGAGCTTCACCGGGTTTATTATTCGCAATTTCGAGGTTGTCTTGTCAGACGCTTTCCATTTATCGTTTTCTACACCATCGAAGGTGACGAGATAATTGTACACTCCATTTTTGATTGCCGGCAAGATCCACAAAAGAGACCATAACTGGTTACACTACTAAAAACCCCACCGAAATCGACGGGGTTTTTTCATATCCAGCAATCTTTCTTTCTCTTCACTCCCACTCAATCGTGGCTGGTGGCTTGGACGAAATATCGTACGCCACGCGGTTGATGCCTCTAACTTCGTTGATGATTCGGTTCGAGACTTTTGAGAGGAAGTCGTGGGGGAGGTGGGCCCAGTCGGCGGTCATGCCGTCGGTGGACTCTACGGCGCGCAATGCCAGCACGTTTTCGTAGGTGCGTTTGTCGCCCATGACGCCGACCGACTGCACCGGCAGGAGCACCGAGAAGGCTTGCCAAACTTTCTGGTACAGGCCGCTCTCCTTGAGTTCGTCGATAAAAATCTGGTCGGCTTCGCGCAGCACGTCGAGGCGCTCCCTCGTGAGCGAGCCGAGTACGCGCACGGCGAGGCCGGGGCCGGGGAAGGGGTGGCGCATCAGAATGTCTTCGGCGATACCAAGCTCGCGTCCGACGGCGCGGACTTCGTCCTTGAACAGCTCGCGCAGTGGCTCGATGAGCTTGAGCTTCATGCGCTTCGGCAGGCCGCCGACGTTGTGGTGCGACTTGATGGTTTCGGACGGCCCCTTGACGCTGACGCTCTCGATAACGTCCGGGTAGAGCGTGCCCTGCACGAGGAACTTCTCGTCGTGGATGTTCTCCTCGAAGACGCGGATGAATGTGCGCCCGATGATCTTGCGCTTCTTCTCCGGCGAGGCTATGCCTTTGAGTCGCCCTAAAAAGAGATCGCTGGCATCGGCGAGCGTGATCTTCAGGGCGAGCGGTTTGAGGAACTCCATCACCTTCACCGCTTCGTCCTTGCGGAGCAGGCCGTTATCCACGAACACGCAGTGCAGCTTGTCGCCGATCGCCTTGCTGACGAGCACGGCGGCCACCGTGGAATCGACGCCGCCGCTGATGCCGCACACGACGGTCGAGTCGCCCGCGACCTTGCGAATCTGTTCGATCTGGTGCTGGATGAAGCTTTTTGGCGACCAGTCCGGCTTAATGCCCGCGATGTCGATCAAAAAGTTCGAGAGCAGCTGCTTGCCGTAGAGCGAGTGCTGCACCTCGGGGTGGAACTGCAAGCCGAACACCTTCAGTGCGGCTTTGCTGCCAAAGCTCTCGATGGCGCACATCTCGGCGTTGGCCGTGCTCGCCGTGACGCGGAAGCCGTCCGGCAGCTTCGTAACCTTGTCGCCGTGGCTCATCCAGACGTCCGAATCGGGAATCTCCTTGAAGAGCATACTTTCGCTCTCGTCGTGGCTCACCAACATCCTGGCGCGTCCGAACTCCTGCTTCGAGGAGCTTTCCACATTGCCGCCGAAGTGCTTGGCGATGGCCTGCAAGCCGTAGCAGATGCCGAGCACCGGCACACCAAGACTGAAGATTTCGGGATCGGGCATGAAGGCGGTTTCGTCATAGACGCTGTTCGGCCCGCCCGACAAAATGATTGCTTTCGGCTGGTGTGTTTTCAGCTCCTCGGCACTGGTGTGGTACGGATAAATCTCGGAATAGATACCAATTTCACGGATGCGCCGCGCAATGAGCTGAGTGTACTGAGACCCGAAATCAAGGACGATGACCGATTGAAGCGTTGTTGCCATAGTGAGGTTGAAACCGAAGAATTTGTTGATGTTAATACTGTTCATGAGGCGTCAGCACCGGCATCGGTATCGGTGTCGGTTCCGTCTGAGTTCTGGTGCTTTCCTGCGGGTTGTCCGATTCCTGCTGGGCCGGCGGCGGAGCATTGTTCAGCTCGCCAGAGCGGTAGCGGGCAAAGCCTTTCGGCGTGAAATATTCCACATAGACGTCGCGGTTGAACAGGTCACCCTGATTGCCGGAAGCTGCCGAAATTGGCATGGCGATGACATTGTCGGGCATCGTAAAATAGCGGTTTTCCAGATTGAGCGCCGGGTCGGCGTAACATTTTTTCATGAACGAAGCCCAGGCTGGAAGCGCAGCTCGCGCACCCTGTCCGTATGACATCGAGGTGAAGTGAACCCGCTCGTCGTCAAATCCCGCCCACACGACAGTAACAAGTTGCGGTGTGAAGCCAGAGAACCAGGCGTCTCTCATGCTCTGGGTGGTTCCGGTTTTGCCACCAGCCTCGACATCGAATCCATACCGGGCCCGAACAGCGATGCCAGTGCCGCGATCAACGACATCCTTGAGCATCGTGACCATGACGTAGTTTGTTGCGGGATCGAGGCCGAAGTGGCTGACCGGCTGGTGCTCGGTAATAACGCGACCACGTTTGTCGAGCACTTTGGTGACCGGAAGCGGCTCGCTCCACACGCCGTTGTGGGCGAAGGTCGTGAATGCCTGAGCCAGTACGAGCGGAGAGACTTCCGAGGTGCCGAGAGCGATTGACAGGTTCGGCTGCATGGGTGTGGTAATACCCATGCGCCTGGCGTAACTGATGATTTCCGTTGGGGTCAGGAACTCATAGGCCAGTCTGATGGTGACCTGGTTCAGTGAGCGCCTGAGCGCATCGCGCAAGCTGGTCATGCCGCCGGACCGGCCTTCGGAGTTGCGAGCCATCCAGACGGAGCCGTCACCGCCCCGCAGAGCCAGCGGCTGATCGAGAATCCTGTAGTTTGCCGGAATTCCCTGATCGATGGCCGCCGAATACACAAACGGCTTGAAGGTCGAGCCGGGCTGGCGCCGGGCTTGCCAGACATGATCGAACTGGTAGCGGTAATCGTCCTGCCCGAAATTGGTGCCGCCGACCCATGCCTTTACGTGTCCGTTGGTCGGATCCAGCGCGATGAGGGCCATCTGGACGCGGCTCTTGTCGTGTAGCAGATTCTTGACGAACTCTTTATCGGCCAGCAGCTTCGAGAGCGCCGTTGCCGGTGCAATGCCCTCTTCGTTGACCATCTCATGATATTGCGGGCTCTCCTTGATGAACTGCTTTTTCAGAGCATCGCTGCATTTCCAGCGCTTGTCGAAGGTCTCTTGCAGCGCTGCCGCCTGTTTGGCTATGGCCTCCTGAGCGTAGCCCTGCATCCGGCTGTCGAGCGTTGTCTTGATGGTTAGGCCGTCACGATAGAGGTTGATTCCGTCAAGCCGGGAGCCCGATTTGATGGTTTGGCGGATGTATTCGGTGAAATAGGGGGCCAGGCCATGGTGCGTGCTCGGCGTGTAGTCCAGGGTGAGTGGCGAGGCTTTGGCTTTGACCGCTTGGGCGTGCGTGATGAACTCCTCTTTTTCCATCAGCCCGATGATCAGGTTTCTGCGTCCAAGGGCGGATGTTGGATTTTTTGCCGGGTTGTATGCCGTTGGATTTTTGAGGGTGGCGATCAGTGACGCGCTTTCCGGAATCGACAGCTCGTTTGCCGACTTGCCGAAATAGGTGTGGGCTGCCGCTTCGATTCCATACGCTCCCGAACCGAAATAGACCGTGTTCAGGTAGAGCGCCAGGATTTCGTCTTTGGTGTAGGTCTTTTCAAGCTCGATGGCCGTGATGAACTCTTTGGCTTTGCGGCTCAGGGTGCGTTCCTGGGTCAAGAAGAGGTTTTTGGCCAACTGCTGTGTGATGGTGCTCGCGCCATGCCAGCGGCCTCGGCCCTTGATGATATTTTCACCTATTGCCAAGGTCAGACGGCGGAGATTGACACCCCAGTGATGGTAAAACTCCACATCCTCGGTGGCGATCAGGGCAGATGGAACCCACTTCGAGATCGACTTGAGGGGAACGAAGGTTCTGTTTTTCAGGAAAAACTTGTGCAATACAACCCCATCCTCTGAATAGACCAGAGAGGCCAGTTCGGGTTTGGGATTTTCAAGTTCTTCAAGGCTCGGAATCCCTTTGAACAGGTTGATGCCGAACATCGTGCCGGCGCCCAAAATGATGACAAGAAAGAGACCGGCGATTTTCATGGTGGTGCTTATACCGCGCTTTTTTGTTTTAGTGCTTTTCTTTTTCGTCTTCTTGCTTTTCGTACTCACGAGAATATGGGTTTCAAAAGGTGGATCATACCGGTTCGTGCTTTTGCGCTTTCTGCCGGGCGTCGTTGTGGCCAGACTCTGTCGTATTACGGGATTTGCACCCGCTCGGCAAGGGGCTCCACAGGCTGAGCCTTTTTATAAAAATGTTGCGCAAATTCAAAATGTTTTTTCAGCTCTTCCACAAAACGCGGCGTATCTTCGAGCATCGGCAGATGGCCGAGATGCATAAACTGCACCAGTCGGGTTGGTGAAGTTGCCGAGGCCTTGCGCTTTTCAAACAGGGTGACGGTGCCTTCCGGAGGAATGGTGTGATCCTCCATTCCGACGCAGCAGAGCACCGGCGAGGCGATTTCGATGACGCTGCGGGTGTATGTTTTCAGCGCGACCGGATCGATTGAGAAATGGCCGACCGCGTTGGTGGCCTCCTTGTTCGAGGTGGTGAAATCCTCGATGATAATGTCGCTGTACTCCTTGCTGATCGGCTTGGTGGCTGCCCGCTTGATGAAAAGCGAGCGCAGCGGCTCGACCTGGAACGCGTTCCGGAAGTTCATCGAAACGTCGATCAGCCTACCGAGGAACATCAGACCGAGCGAGGTGAACGGTGTCTCCTCGAAGATGCCGCAGGCCAGAATGGTTGAGGAGAGTAGCGCATCCTTGTAACGCAAACACAGCTCTGTGGCCACCATGCCGCCCATCGAGTGCCCGACGATATGCAGGTTCCGGCTCTTGTCGAGCCCCAGGTGTTCGATCAACGCTCCAGCCTCATTGGCAAACCCGGCAATCGTCAGATCGGGATGTAGCCCGTCGATGGAGGTTTTGCCAGTGCCGCTCTGGTCGTAGGTGATGCAGCGGTACTCGGACTTCAGCAACTCGATAGCAGGTTTCCAGTAGCGAGAAGAGATGGCCCAGCCGTTGACGAAGAGGATCGCGGGTTTCTCTTTCTGTGGAGGATCCTGCTCGGCTGTATCCTCATAATAAAGCCGGCACCTGGATGTCGTAAAATAGCTCATAGGTTCGCATGGTTTGCGCTCTGCCAAAAACCTTAATATACTATTCTATCGTGACGAATGCCTTGTGGTGCGCCAATCCGGAGGGGTTCCTGTTGCGGTTTTTGCCTCGAATTATCGTTTATGTGCCATTGATGCGTTTATATTAGGCCTTGCCGGTTATGGATTGACTAACAGACGATGTGCTGTGTTGCTGATTTTTTCAATTGTTTCTATAGTGTCTTTATGGAGATTTTTTCGACAGTTGCCGATTTTATTCTGCATATCGACCGGCATCTTCAGATGCTTGCTTCGGAGTATGGGCTCTGGCTGTACAGTATTCTGTTTCTGATCGTATTCTTCGAGACCGGGCTGGTGGTCATGCCACTTCTGCCGGGTGATTCGCTCTTGTTCGCTGCCGGTTCGCTGGCTTCGCTTCCGATGTCGCAGCTCAGTCCACACTGGCTCTTCGTCATTTTCAGCGTGGCGGCCATTCTCGGAGATACGGTCAACTACTCAATCGGTCATGCGATCGGCCCGAAAGTGTTTTCGTTCAAAAAGTCGAGGTTTTTCAATCCCGAGCATCTGCGCCAAACGCACGACTTTTTCGAGAAATATGGCGGCAAAACTATCATCATCGCCCGTTTCGTGCCCATTGTTCGCACCTTTGCGCCTTTTGTTGCTGGTATCGGGGCCATGTCCTACTCGCGCTTTTTCATGTATAATGTTGTCGGCTCGTTGCTGTGGGTTGCTGTGTTCACCTACAGCGGTTACTGGTTCGGTCAACTGCCGGTCATCAAGGAGAATCTCAAGTTGCTCATTCTTGGCATTATCGTAGTGTCAGTGCTGATTCCGGGCATCGAGTACGTGAAGCATCGCTTCCGCAGCCGGGCCGGGCTTAACGCCGATTGAGGCGCTTCTTTGAAAAAGAGTCGTGGAAATTGCCTTCAACCTTCGTATATTCCAGTCCTTTATCGGCGTATAGCGCAGCCTGGTAGCGCACTTCCTTGGGGTGGAAGGGGTCGTGGGTTCAAATCCCGCTACGCCGACTCTGTAACCCTCCTTTTGCATCCGGATTCGTACCCGTCCCGAGTACCTTTAACCAAACCGGAAATCGATTGTGGATCAAGAATGCCAGTTCGTCTGCGAGCTGAAAGAGCTTGCGCCTGCTTCCGCCCTCGTCATCCGTTCCCACGTTGCCGTCCCCGATGTTCCGGCGCTATTCGAATCCGGCTTTGGCGAGATGGAGCACCTGCTCCAGCGCCAGGGCAAAAAGCCGTCGTCCACCTCCTTTGCGCGCTACTACGGCATCAACGAGGGGAAGATCGACGTAGAGTTCGGCTACCTTGTCGATGAGAGTGTTCAGGGTGGAGGCCGGGCGGTGACCGGTTCGACGCCATCCGGCAAGGCCGCTGCATGTGAGTACATCGGCCCCTATGCCGAAATCGAACCGGCCTACACGGCGCTCATGAAGTGGATTAGCGACAATGGCCTTGAGATGAACGGCGAGGCGTACGAAATCTACCTGAACGATCCGTTTGAAACGCCGCCTGAACTTCTCAGGACGCAGGTGCACCTGCTGCTGCGCGATGGCTGACGGGAATTGTCTCTGAGTTTCGGCGATTATGAAGGGTGAAGCTTTTTTCACCGGTTCGCTTTTTTGCCATGGATTTGCGTGATCTGCACTGCATCGTCATCGGCGCGGGTATCGGCGGCTTGGCCGCCGTTGCGCTGCTTGCGCGGCGGGGCGTGCAGGTGGTGGTGCTCGAAGCGCAGCGCTACCCCGGCGGCTGCGCGGCTACGTTCTCGTCCGGCGATTACCGCTTCGACGCGGGCGCAACGGTCGGGTGCGGCTTTCACCCCGGCGGGCCGCTCGACCGGCTTGGCCGCGAACTCGGCATCGACTGGCCGGTGCACTCCGAGCCGCTCGCCTGGCAGTACCGCCACCGCGATCTTCGTCTTGATCTGCTTTCCTCGCGTGACGCGATCATCTCCCGGTTTCCCCGTTCAAAAGCCTTCTGGAAGGAGCAGGGCAAGATTGCCCGACTGCTCTGGCAGCTCTCTGCGGAGGCTCTTCCGTGGCCGGTTTGTGGCGTGCGGGATGTAGCCGATTTAGTCAGCCGCTCGCTTGCCGTATTGCCGGATTCTGCGCGGCTCCTGCCCTTCATGCGGCGCACGGCATGGGACTGGCTCCGGCGGTACCGACTCCACGCTGACCCGGAGTTCGTGCGCTTCATCGACGCTCAGCTGCTGATTTCCGTGCAGACCACTTCTCTCCAAGCCAACGCGCTCAATGCGGCCATTGCGCTCGATTTGCCAGTAGCGGGAACCTGGAGCGTCGAGGGGGGCATCGGCACGATTGCCCAGCAGCTCGCCGACTCGATCGAGCGCGACGGCGGTGCGGTGCTGTACGGCAAGAAGGTGACCCGGCTCGATACGATCAACCGCGAGGTTTTGGGTGTCGAAACCGCCGATGGCGATGCCTTGGCAACCGACATGGTCGTGGCTAACCTAACGCATGATTCTTTTGTACTCCTCAACAATTCCGCTCCAGAACTCGAAAGCCCAGCTTCGTCCTCCTCGGGCTGGAGCGCTTTCGTGCTCTACCTTGGCGTCGATGCGTCACTCTTCGAGCGGGCTGGAGCTGATCACCTCCAGATTGTTGCGCCCGAGGGTGAGCTGGGCGAGTGCCGGAGCCTTTTCGTTTCCGCCTCCCCGGCAGGCGACGCCGGACGTGCTCCGGAAGGTCAACGTGCCGTCACCGTCTCCACGCACACCCGCCCGGAGCGCTGGTTCGAGGCGCTGCGGCAGGGTCGCGAGGCGTATGAAGCGCTGAAGCAGGAGTACACCGATAAAGCGTTGACGTTGCTTTACGAGCAGCTTCCGGAAGCTCGCGACGCGATCCGCTCGGTGACAGCCGCTACGCCGCACTCTTGGGAAAATTGGACAGGGCGCCTCCATGGGCTGGTGGGCGGCTACGCGCAGACCTCGCTGTTCGGCGTTCCGGGGCCAGCCACGAAGTACAACAACCTTTTCCTCGTTGGCGACTCCATTTTTCCGGGCCAGTCGCTGCCGGGAGTGGTCACCGGCGCGCGCCGGACGGTAGAGCTGATACTGCGGCGCGCAGCCCGCCAGCGGAGGTGAGGTAACATTCTGGGCAACCGCAAGGGATTGTCTCCCCCCCTCCAAAGGCTGCGTTATGGGCAATAGGCGACCGCGCGGGTCGTTCCTGCAATTTTCCACTCGTCCTTGTATATTCGTTCTATGGAGCTTCAGGAAAAAATCACCATCCTTTCGGGGGCGGCGCGCTACGATGCCTCGTGCGCTTCGAGCGGCAGCAATCGCGATGGGTCGGCGTGCAGCGTCGGCAACACCTCCCAAGGCGGCATCTGCCACTCGTGGTCGGATGACGGGCGGTGCGTTTCGCTGCTGAAAATCCTGCTGTCAAACGACTGCCGCTACGATTGCGCTTACTGCGTCAACCGCTCTTCAAACCCTGTGCCGCGCGCATCGTTCACCGCGCGAGAGGTGATCGATCTGACGATGGAGTTTTACCGGCGCAACTACATCGAGGGGCTGTTTCTCAGCTCGGCGGTCAACGTGAGTCCCGATCACACGATGGAACAGATGGTGCGTGTGGCGGAGATTCTGCGCAACGAGGAGCGTTTCGGCGGCTACATCCATTTGAAGATCATCCCCGGCAGCAGCGACGAACTTGTCCATCGCGCCGGGCTTGCCGCTGACCGCATCAGCGTCAACATCGAGCTGCCGTCCAGCGAGTCGCTGCAACGGCTCGCGCCGCAGAAAAAGAAGGAGGCGATTCTTGCTCCGATGAAGCTGATCGGAGCGGAGGCGGGCGTCAGCCTCGTCGAGCGGCGCAAGAGCCGCAACGCCCCACGCTTCGCCCCCGCCGGGCAGAGCACGCAGATGATTATCGGCGCGAGTCCCGAAACCGATCTGCAAATCCTCCATCTCGCGCAGGGGCTGTACCGCAAGATGAACCTCAAGCGCGTCTATTACTCCGCCTTCGTGCCAGTCAACGATGACAACCGCCTGCCGGTGCTCTCCGCGCCGCCGCTCCTGCGCGAGCATAGGCTCTACCAGGCCGACTGGCTCTTGCGCTTCTACGGCTTTTCGCCAGAGGAGATTCTTTCCGACGATGCGCCGAATCTCGACGAATCGTTCGATCCCAAGACCGCCTGGGCGCTGCGCCATCCGGAATTCTTCCCGGTCGAAATCAACCGCGCCAGCTACGGGACCCTGCTCCGCGTTCCCGGCATCGGCGTCACATCGGCCAAACGCATTATCGCCGCTCGCCGCTTCGCGCCAGTCACGCACGAGGGGATGAAGAAGATTGGCGTGGTGATGAAGCGGGCCAAATATTTCATTACCTGCTCTGGACGCCCGTTCGAGAAGATCGACCAGCAGCCCGCTCGCCTCCGCCAGCGGCTGCTGCTTGGTGACGGAAGTGAGCAGAAACAGCCGCGGCAGCTCGTGTTGCCGGGACTGGGATAGTTGACAATTGACAATTGATAATTGAAGAGGGTGGTGTTCGGGGGTGAAAAAAGCAGGGCAGCGCCACCCAGCACGTTCTTCTTTCTATTTTTCCCATTCGTCCTATCTGTCCTATGCGACCCATAAGCCCTATTCTTCAAGCATGAACAAGTATCTCTACGACGGAACGCCCGAAGGCCTCGTTTCAGCTATTGCCGCGATTCTCGACAGCGGCGATGATCCTGAAAAGACTGTGCTTGGCATCCGGCAGGATACGCTGTTCGAGGAAGGATTGTTTTTGCGCACCGATTCCGCCGTCGCCGAAGCGCTTTTCCGTCGCCTCCGGCAGCGCGCGCCCGACGCAGTGCAGACGCTCTGGTACTTCACGATGGCCGAGGCTGGCGAGCTGGAGACGAGCTTTTTGCGCTACATTGCGCTCGCCTTCGAGCACGGTGACCGGGTCAACGGCTATCTGACGCATCCGGACGTCAAGGCTGTCGTCGCCACTGCCCGCAAAGCCGGGCGCGAGCTGCACCGCATGAAAGGGCTGTTGCGTTTCGAGCAGCTCCGCGACGGCACCTGGCTGGCGCGGATGGAGCCTGACCACAACGTCATCCAGCC
>DRSQ01000178.1 GCA_011372505.1 Chlorobaculum parvum
AATCAGTGAGGGATGGTTATACAATCGATGCGGAGCGACCCCTATCCCTATTATCGTACAAAATTCTATTCATTCAAATCATATTTTTTGCGATGGCGTAAAATGTTGGTGGGAGTTGAGAGGGGAGGTGGGTGCGTTCAGAGCTTTATTGCGTCGAGGCTGGTGAATGTGGTAAAAGATCAGGCAATTTTCTCGCAAAGCGACTCAACCAGCGCCTCAATCCCGGCTTCATCAAGCGGGCCTTTTACCCATTCCACATCGAGTCGGTTACGGAAAAAAGTCAACTGTCGTTTGGCGTAGTTGCGGGTGTGTTGGGCGATGAGTGTCGTGGCGGTGTCGAGGTCGTATTTGCCTTCAAAGTGTTCGAAGAGTTCTCGGTAGCCGACGGTGTCGAGGGCGTTGAGGTTTTTGTTGCGCCACTGGTCTCGGAAGCGGTCGTAGAGGCGGCGGGCTTCGGCTTCGAGTCCTGCTTGCATCATCGTTGCTGTGCGGCGGTTGATTCGGTCGTAGAGTTGCTCGCGGGGCATGTCAGGGCCGATGACGGTAAAGTCGAGGTCGCTCAGCGGACTGGAGGTTTTGCGTTGCATGGCGGTGACCGTCGTACCGGAGATTTCGATGATTTCGAGGCTTCGCATGAGGCGCTGGGTTTTGGTGCGGTCGAGCGTGCGGGCCTGTTCAGGGTCGAGTGTTTCGAGACGCCGGTAGAGCGCGTCCGCGCCGTGCTGTTCGAGCTCGCGGGTCAGCCGCGCCCTGATTTCTGGATCGGATTGCGGCAGTTCGGCGAAGCCTTTGAGCAGGCCTTCGAGGTAGAGTGTCGAACCGCCTGCGACGATTGGCGTGATTCCGCGTTGACGTAGTTCGCGGATTCTCTCCGTCGCTTGCTCCGCGAAATCTCCCGCGCTGAAAGGTTCGCCGATCTCTTTTTCGTCAACAAAATGATGCCTGATTTCGTCAAGCATCCACTTCGGCGGCTTGGCGGTGCCGATATCCATGCCGCGATAGATTTGGCGCGAGTCGGCTGAGATGATCTCTCCTCCAATTCTTCGGGCGATGCGGAAGGCCAGCTCCGTTTTGCCGGAGGCGGTGGGGCCGAGGATGACGAGGACAGGTTTTTGGCTCATCGATCCGCATCCAATGGGAAGAGCGGTTTGAGGGCGGCGTAAACTTTCGAGACCGGCAGGCCGACGACGTTGTAGTAGCAGCCGTCGATGCGTGTGACGAAGCAGGCGAGGAGCGGGTCCTGGATGCCGTACGATCCTGCCTTGTCGAAGGGCTTCATCACCTCGACGTATCGGGTGATTTCGCCTGGCGTCATTACGCCGATCTCGACGACAGTGCGGGCGTAGTTCGCAATCGCTTCGTCGCCGTGCAGGATGCAGAAGCCGGTGAGCACTTCGTGGCTGCGGCCTTGCAGTGCGGAGAGCATCTCGAAAGCATGGTCGAAGTCGCCGGGCTTGCCGAGCGCTTTACCGTCGAGCACTACCGTGGTGTCCGATCCAAGCACGACCGCTTTGGCTTCCACCTCCGGCAACGTTTGCACGACGGCTTCGGCTTTCTGCTTCGAGATTTCCATCACATTTTCCTCGACTGATAGCGCGGGATCGAAGGTCTCTTCGATCTCGACCGAGGCGGTCTCGAACGGAATGCCCGTCATCGTGAGCAGCTCCTTGCGGCGTGGCGATTGCGAGGCGAGGATGAGTTTGCGTCGGACGGTCATCAATCAAAAGTTTTCCAGTTTCTTTTCGACAGGTCGCGGTAGATCATCACGCCCGCGACGGCTGCGGCGGCGTAGTAGAGTGTGGCTGCCACCGGTTCACCGAAGATCAGCTTGCCGGTGCCGAAGAGCACCGAATAGACCAGCACGATGCCGAAGAGCCAGTCGAGCATGAGCGCAGCAAAACCGGTGTCGCCCTTGACGTCGGGTAGTCGGTCGGCGACCGGTTTCCAGAGCGCGCCACCGACGCGCGTGACGCGGTAGAAGTGTTCCAGCTTGGCGCGGTCGGTCGGCTTGGTGAGCCAGGTGACGGCGAGTGTGCAAGCGATGGTGAAGAGCACGATGATGTAGATCGATTCGGGGAATTCGATCGCAGTGAACTGGCTGATCCAGGTGTAGGCGATGATCGGCGCGAGCATCGAAGTGATCTCCGACCAAGCGTTGAGACGCCACCAGAACCAGCGCATGATGAGTACGAATCCCGTGCCCGCACCGCACTGGATGATGAACGTCCATGCGCCGCTGATGCTTTCGAGAACGTAAAAGGTGATGTAAAGAGCGAAGATTGCCGTAATCGAGGTCACGATTTTCGAGACGTGCACGTAGTGCTTCTGGTCGGCCTCCGGCTTGACGAAGCGCTTGTAGAGGTCGTTGATGAGGTAGCTCGTGCCCCAGTTCAGGTGGGTTGAAAGGGTGGACATATAGGCCGCCATGAAGGCCGCGATGAGCAGGCCTTTCAGGCCCGAGGGCAGCACGGCGTTCATGACGTGCACGAAGCCGTCCTCTTTCTGGTCTGCGGGCAGATCCGGGAACATCACGAGACTCGCCAGGCCGACCACGATCCACGGCCACGGGCGGATGGCGTAGTGGGCGATGGTGAACCAGAGCGTCGCGAGCAGCGAGTTTTTTTCGTCCTTCGCGCTCATCATGCGCTGGGCGATGTAGCCTCCGCCGCCCGGCTCCGCGCCCGGATACCACGACGACCACCACTGCACGAACGCCATTGCGGCGAAGGCGGTGAAGGTGAGCGCGTAGGCTCCGGTCGCCGATGCGTTGGCGGTTGACGAGAGCGAGGGGAAGAAGTCGAACATCCAGCCGGGCAGCGCCTCTTGCAGCCCTCCAGCGGCTGTGACTTCCGGCGAGTTGACCGCCAGTACGGCGAGAATGACGCAGCCGACCATCGCGATGACGAATTGCACGGCATCGGTGATCGAAACGCCCCAAAGACCCGACATGCCGGAGTAGACTGTGGTGAAGAGCACCAGCCCGATGATCGTCAACTGCGGGTCGAGTTCAGGAATCATGATCGTGATGATCTTCAGCATGGCGAAGTTCACCCAGCCGATGATCACCGCATTGATGAAGAGGCCGAAATAGATCGCCTTGAAGCCGCGCAGAAAACTCGCGGCCTTGCCGCTGTAACGCAGCTCGATGAATTCGAGATCGGTCAGAATGTTTGCCCGCCGCCAGAGCCGCGCAAAGAAGAAGACCGTGAGCATTCCGCCCGATACGAAGGTCCACCACACCCAGTTGCCCGCGATGCCGTTCCTGGCCACGAACCCCGCCACGGCGAGCGGCGTGTCGGCGGCGAAGGTGGTGGCGACCATACCGGTGCCCGCGATCCACCACGGCAGCTTGCGCCCCGAAAGGAAAAACTCGCCGACGTTTTCGGAGGCTCGCCGCGAAAAGAACAGGCCAACCAGCAGGGTCAACAGCAGGTA
>DRSQ01000179.1 GCA_011372505.1 Chlorobaculum parvum
CCTTGGGAAAATCCTTCGCCGATATACCAGGTAGCCAGAACCAGCATAATCACACGTATCGTATTGGTCAAGACAGCTACAGGAATAACAAGTGCCACCAGCACTGACATATGCCACAGCTTTCTCTGGGTACCTTCACGAAGATACAGAACTGACAGGGCAATAAGCGAAAAGATGGAATTCATCCCCGAACAGGCATGAGCCACTTCCGCCGAGTAGGGGCCAAAATAGAGGACGACTCCGTGAGCTACAATCGGCATGACCGTGGAATTTAACAACATCGCTGTTATTGAAGCAACACTAACCGCCAACGAAGAAGACAACGCTTCCGGAGCTATCCGGCCAAGAATCACCAAAACTGTGCCAGCAAAACCGATAAAAAGCGCTGAACGCAACTGATCGGGAGGCGCCAGCGCCATCACCAAACCCGAGGCCATGATAAACAGTCCCCACACCTCAAGCGTCATAACCGGAAAAAGCCGCCCTAAAACCAAAATGATCAGCCCAAAAAAAAACACCGCGAATCCACGCCAAGGGCGACCTAATCCATCACCGCGAAGTGAGGCCATGATACTATGCCGCTCGATCCACAACACCATGGCAACCGTTCCAAATAATAGTGGCTCATCATTATTGCCGAAATAGGGATTGAACAATGTGTATGCCGCCACCGACTGTACAGCCATCAGCGCGTACAGCAACCACGGAAACCATGTAAGCTGAGGTTTGAGCTTCATAGATGGATATATCTCAGGATGGCAATAACACCAAAAGCAATCGGCATAGCAAATACGGCAACTAAAAGAAGATGCGCTTTTTGTGACCAGTTCTGGACTTTATCCATTCCCAAAATTTGGCTCGAAAGCGTCCCGAGCAGCACTCCCGAAACAACAGCCACAATGCTCCCCCATACCGGCAGAAGCGGCCAAAAAGTCAACAACTCGAAGACAAGACCAGCAATAACCGCCAATCCAATCAAAAAGACATAGAGCTTTTCAAACAGATAAGCGGAATACGGCTCTTCATAGGGGCTGCGCTCTTCATCGCCTTTTTTTGAATCTGGCCAGAGACGTGGCAGCCAAGGCTCTCCAAGAAGGATTTGCATCGACGCGGTCAAAAACATCATGGCAGAAATAAACGAGACCGAGATAATCCCTCCGAATACAAATTTTCTATAGACGCTTTTTGTAGCCACCCTCTTGTCCGGCGTCGGTAATGCCGAAAGCTTGCGTTTTCCATCGTACTTTTCAGCATACTCGCCAAAATAGCTGATCTTGGCGCTATTGAGCATCGTCGCCATCCCCTTTGATATGGCGGCATTACGCCTCTGCGCCATCAACATCATTTGCGCGGACCGAGTGGCGGCATCGCCAACAAGCGGCACAGGCGCGATAGTATCAAGCATCAGGAGCATGGAAAACTTGTCACCGACACGCACCACCAAGGGCTTGCCCTGCTTTGCCTTGGACAAAACCTTAAGAATTGCTGGCTGAATCTGATTTGAAGCCACCGCCCTTTTTGCACGTCTGAAACGAACTTTTTTCGCATTCAACTCATCAAGAAGCTGGTTGAGCGAAGCGCCGTTATCCGCCTTTTCAGTCAAAGCTTTCAGCAGTGGCTCATCGACTATTGGAATCAGCACCTCATCATACACCAGAAACTTCCGCTTGGCGAACAAACGGGGATTATTGGCAACAATCTTCCTGGCAACCTCCGGAGTGACCGGAGAAACCTGCGAAGCAAGCTCTTGCTGGGCTAACCCGGCCAACACTTTGCGCCGGGCTTCGTACATGGCCAACGTAAAATCTGGAGTCTTGTCGAGCTTCATCGCATGGGCTTTCTGAGCAAGCAGCTCTGAACGCACAAGATCAGCAAGAATAGCTCTGCGCTGATTTTGCGCAACCTCCGGACTTGCGTTTGGAGCCGCCGATCTATGGGAAAGATAGTTCACCTCATGCTGCGTAATCTCAACCCCGTTCACAACCGCAGCAACCTCGCCACCATTCTTCTGGCCATCTTCTTGGTGAGAGCATCCCGAAAGAGTCAAAAAAACGGTAAAAAGACTTAGTAGCATACGTAACGTTTTCACAATAAATATCAGTTAAATTTTTTCATTTTGCTGCGCAAACAACTTCAAGCCTAATTTTAAATATTCCCTCTATAAAAAACAACTATGGAATGCTATAAAACCCAGCCACCGCCTTCCTTTGGCTAATAATTGCTAAAAAAAATCAAAGTCAGATAAATCTGTCCACAACCTCAACGTTCATTACGTTTGAACAACTCGTCCAATTCCAGTATTTTTTTTGACCGATTCTGTATTTTTTTAGCTGGAGAACCGAAATAAATGCCCCACTCATCAAGCGGTACGCTTACAAGAGAAAGCGCTCCCACAGCCGCCCCCACTCCGATTGATACTCCGGGTAAAACCACACTACCTGAGCCAATTAACACATGGCGACCTAAATGAACAGGTGCTTTTTTGAGCTGCTTATACTTGTCTGGAACAGTGGGATTTGTTAACGAATTTCCAGAATAATCGTC
>DRSQ01000180.1 GCA_011372505.1 Chlorobaculum parvum
ATCAAGGTCGATAAAGGCACCAAACTCATCAACAACTGGATGGTGACGCCAGCCTGCGACCACGATGCCCAGGAGCTTGAAACGCTGCTCGAAAAGCAAGATGCGGGCCAGCCGCTCTACGCGGACAGCGCCTATGTTGGCAAGGAAGAGATCATCGATGAGTGCGACATGAGCAATGAAGTGCACGAAAAAGGCACGAAGAACAACCCACTGTCCGAAGAGCAAAAAGCCTCGAATCGGGTGAAATCAAAGAGCCGTGCGCGAGTCGGGCATGTGTTTGGATTCATGACCAACTCGATGAAAGCGATGCATGTCAGAACAATCGGCTATGTGCGAGCGGTGGCCAAGATCGGCCTGAGTAACCTGACCTACAACCTGATGCGCTGCACGCAGCTCAACAAAAAAGTGCACAACGTCTTTCTCTGGGGATAACTACGCCCAGTCGTGGCTGAAAACCCGTTTGCTCGGGACAATACTGTCAATAAACAACTGCTTTGCAGGGCAGAATGGCCCTGTTTCGGTGAAATACAAAACCGGGAATATTTCAGATCACCCTTTTTAGAGGTGCCCATATGCTTTATCGCTGAATGATAAAGCAAGATATTTAGTGCCAGAGATGAAAAGTATGAAAACATATATGGCGCACATTCAGGAAATCATGTCTGAGTAGGGTAGAGAAAATGATGCTTTTCTGATTTTTCCAAGAAAACCTTAGAAAAAATCCATCCCCAAAACCAAAAAGGGCCGCCTTTTCGGGCAGCCCTTTTTGCGTCTCTGTCGTCCTTTCGCGGCTTGCTTCGTAGCGGCGACGAGGGCGTTGTAGTTGGTTTTGACGGTCTTTTCCAGATCCTCGTCGGTGTGGACGAAGCTGGTGAACATGGTCTCGAACTGCGACGTGATTGTCATCTCGACCCCCGAAAATCCCTTCACGCAACAGGCTTGAATGTCAGCTCAATACCAATCGCTTTGAGAACAGCTTTGACCGTTTCGTAGCGAGGATGCGCTCCGGGGCGGAATGCTTTATAGAGGCTTTCTCTGCCGAGTCCTGTTTTTCTTGCGATTTCAGCCATTCCCTTTGCTCGCGCCACATCGCTCATGGCCCCAAAAAAGACCTCCGGGTTAGGGTCTTCGGCTGCCGCTTTGAGGTATTCGACAATCATCTCTTCGCTGTCGAGATAGTTCGCCGGGTCAAAATCCCGGATTGTCACCGTATTCATAGTTTCCATTCCTGATTTCCTGTGCAAGTTCTTTGGCTCGACTGATGTCCTTTTGTTGTGTTGCTTTGTTCCCACCGACAAGCAGAATGTACACCGTCAACTTGTGCTGCATAAAATAGACCCGGTAGCCGGAGCGCGTGTGGATGCGCATTTCCGAAACGCCCTCTCCGATCGGCTTGCAATCTCCGAAATTTCCTTTCTCGGCACTCTTGATTCGAGCGATAATCTTCGCGCGAGCCTGTATGTTTTTTAGCGTCTTCAACCAGCGTTCAAATCCGGCAGTTGCTTTTATGGTAATGTTCTCGCTTGTCATGTATCCTGCAAGATACGAGGCGTGGGGTTGATTGTACAACTTTTTCTGAAAATGCTGAGATCACCTCGTGTTCGTGTCAAAGTCAATAAAAAACATATCAAGACAAAAAAGGAGCTGGTGAGCATGGTGTGGGGTTATCCCCGAGCGGGTATAATTCAGTCGTTTTTCATGGAAATTATCACCGATCAGGTATAAACATCATTTGGTTGGTGGCGGTAGGCTTCGCTCCATTCCCGCTTTCTTTTCCAATCCATCCCCCCAAAATCCACTCAAAAGCAAAAAGGGCCGCCTTTTCGGGCAGCCTTTTTTGCATCTCTGTGCGTCCTTTCGCGGCTTATTTGGTAGCGGCGACGAGGGCGTTGTAGTTTGCTTTGACGGTCTTCTCCAGGTCTTCGTCGGTGTGGACAAAGCTGGTAAACATGGCCTCAAACTGCGACGGGGCGAGGTAGA
This sequence comes from Chlorobaculum parvum, assembly GCA_011372505.1. Taxonomy (GTDB): domain Bacteria; phylum Bacteroidota; class Chlorobiia; order Chlorobiales; family Chlorobiaceae; genus Chlorobaculum; species Chlorobaculum parvum_B. The sequence continues at coordinate 1,981 of DRSQ01000180.1, forward strand.
TACCCTGGTCCAGCATGGAGTGGAAGTACTTGCCGTACTTGGCCGTGTCAGCAGTGATGGCGCTGTTATAGTCAACTACCTCGTTCTCGGTGAAGAAGAGGCAGGCCATCGAGCCGACGCGGTTCTGCGTGTAGTTCAGGCCGAGCTTGTCCATGTTGGCCTTGAAGCCGGCTTCGAGGAACGCAGCTTTTCTTTCAAGCTCCGGATAGGGATTCTCCTCCATGAGGATTTTCAGGGTTTCCAGACCAGCGGTCAAGGCGAGCGGGTTGCCCGAGAGGGTGCCTGCCTGATAGACCGAGCCGAGCGGGGCGATGTTCTCCATAATTTTGCGCTTGCCGCCGAACGCGCCGACCGGCAGGCCGCCGCCGATGATTTTGCCCATCGTGGTGAGGTCGGGGGTGACGCCGTACAGCTCCTGCGCGCCGCCGAGGGCCACGCGGAAGCCGCACATCACCTCGTCGAAGATCAGCACGATACCTTCAGCGTCGCACAGCTCGCGGAGGGCGACGAGGAACTCCTTCTTGGCCGGAATGACGCCGGTGTTGCCTGCAACCGGCTCGATGATGATCGCGGCGACCTCGCCCTTGTTCTCGTTGACGATGGCCTTGACCGACTCGATGTCGTTGTAGGTGGCGTTGAGCGTGTCGTTGGCGGTGCCTTTGGTGACGCCGGGGCTGTCGGGATCGCCGAGGGTGAGCACGCCGGAACCGGCTTTGATGAGGAAGCTGTCGCCGTGGCCGTGGTAGCAGCCCTCGAATTTGATGATCTTGTCCTTGCCGGTGTAGCCGCGGGCGAGGCGGACGGCAGACATGGTGGCTTCCGTGCCACTATTAACCATGCGCACCATGTCGAGCGACGGTACGATCTGGCAAAGCAGCTCGGCGATTTCGATTTCGATTTCGATCGGCGTGCCGAAGCTGGTGCCGATGTTGCGCAGGGTATATTCAATCGCAGCGGTCAGGCGGGGGTGCATGCTGCCGAGGATGAACGGGCCCCAAGATCCGACATAGTCCAGGTAGGTGTTTCCGTCAACGTCGGTCATGTAAGCGCCCTGGCCTTTGGCCATGTAAATCGGAGTGCCGCCAACAGATTTGAAGGCGCGAACCGGGGAGTTGACGCCACCGGGGATGAACTTTTTGGCTTTTTCAAAAAGCTCGGCAGAACGGGTAAGTACAGGCATGTCGAATCGTTCGGTTAAAATTAGTCGAGGAGTGGGTTAGGAGACCTATAAAAACTTATTGCGCGTCCCGGTTGCTGCGTTGGTCGGTGCTCGAAATCCTTACGTACTGCAAGTACGCTCCGGGTTCTGCGCTCCGTCCGCCTGGCACTCCAGCCGCTCATGACACTTTTTATCGGTGTCCTTTAATGAATAACTGGTCAAGATAGAAAATAGTCCCGAAGATTGAAAACCCGTTAACCGTAACGATTTGGTTCAGGCGGAGATCAGGCGGGAGACGATGTCGAGGTGCTTGCGGTGCGGCATCCGCTCAAGATGCCGGGCACTGTACTCCTGCAAGAGCGCCGTCACCGCCTCGACCTCTCCGGGCGGAGCGTCCGGGCACGGCGTAGGGCTGGCGGTCGCGGCCAGGACGCGGATGAACAGGTAGTAGCTCGCCGGGACGCGCTGGATGGAGACACCAGACGGTACGGCGCAGCCCGGCAGGGCGAAGCCGCCGGGGTCGTGCACGAAAAAGAGCTCGTCGAGCTGCATCGCGTCGATGCTGTCGAGCAGCGCGCTATTGCTGAACACGCAGCGGTGAAGCGCCGGGGCGAAACCAAGCACGCCCGGCAGGCGCAGCAGGAACCAGGCAAGAATCGACTGGAAGTTTTGCGTGGCGTTGCAGAGCCGTTCGATGGTGGCCGCAAGCAGCGTAAAGAGCGGCACGTTTTTCTCTTCCGGGCCGGAAGCGTAACGGACGAGGTCAAGCACCCGATAGAGCACGCTGAAACGTTCAAGGTTGGGCGTTTCGGAGAGAGGGCTGCGAATCAGGCTAGCATCGCTCAGGAGCTGGATGTCGCGGTTACCTTTCTTGTAGAGCACCGTATCGAGGAGGTTGCCCGGCGAGAACAACATGCCGGTTTTGCTCTTCGCACTGCGCCCGCCCTTCAGGATTACCGACACCTGCCCGTACTCCCTTGTCAGGAGCAGACATATCTTGGACTGGTCGCGATAGTTGATGTTGCGGAGCACGACCGCGCGCGTTTTTACGATCACCGGTGAAACTTTTTTTTGAAATTAAATATAGTTATATAAAAGATCGAATCTTGCCGGTTTTTGACCGGCTAAAATAACATGTCAATATACCCGGAAATAGATTCCTAACGGAGGAAACGAGCTATGCCTACTTACCATTACCGTTGCAGCAAGTGTGGTCATGAAGAGGATATTTTTCAGCGCATGACCGATGATAGCCTTACAAAGTGCACCAAATGCGACGAAGAGTCCTTCGAACGCGTCATCAGTGCCGAGGGCGGCTTCGTACTCAAGGGTTCGGGCTTCTATGGCACCGACTACTGCGGCAGCAAATCGTCATCCGGTGGTTCCGGCAGTGCTGGGGCAAGCGGCGGCTGCTCAACCGGCGCCTGCCCCTTCGCGCAGTAAGCTGAAAATCCCACAATACCAGCAGTTCACAAGCCTCCCCGCCCGGGAGGCTTTTTTTATGGTTCGAACACGGGTCGCTCCTTGTCGCGCAGCCTGAATCCCGGAAGATCGATCTCCCGTTCATTCATCATCGAGGAGGGATACTCCTTGCCAAGAGGGTTGCCGGTGGTCAGGATTCTGCTCAACCTGCCTTCGACAAAGAACATCCGGATTTTAGCGCCGGAGGTGTAGTTCGCCCCCGTCGGCTGCTGCTTTTCATCGTAAAGATGGTAAAGGCTCTGTGCCTTCTCGGTTGCCGTAACGTTCTTCAGGCGGGATCGTTCGTCAAGCCTGGCGAGCAACCGCCGGGCCGAGAGCTGGTCGTAAGTTAAGGGAGAAGAGGCCAGTGAGTCCTTGATGGCCAGAAAGGCGTGGCCGCGCACTTCGAGTTCGTCCACCCGCTTTTTGCCGTCAATCTCACGCAGGTGCACCCGGATGGTGTCGCCACTGAGCTGGCGGCCCGGCTGCCATACCACTGCATCGCCGAACAGCCAGAGATTGTCGCCGATCATCTCAACAGTCGCCCGCACCGATTTTGCCGTTAGACTGTCCTCGGCCACCCGTCCGCGCACGTTGCCGGAAAGCTCTCCGCTCTCCCGGCGGGTGTCGTACGTTCCGGTATCGCTACGGGTTTCAAGCGAGTTGTCCTGAATGACGATATGGCCGTTCAGGTCGATTCGTTCGTTTTCAAGCCAGTCGGTTGCCCGGTCGCACTCCAGAATTGTCTTGCCGTGCAAAAAGCGCACGTTGCCAACCGCCGAGCGGTAAGAGATGGCTGCACCTCCCGGGCCGGTTGTTTCGCCTCCCTCGATAAAGTCGGCATGTTCGAGGATCGTTTTCTTTTTTTCCGCAGAGGCCGTATTATCCGTCAGGAACGTTCCCCAGACGGCAAGGGGCAGCATCAGCCACCACGCGGTTTTCACAATCGATCGTTTTGTGTTGTTCATGCGGTCGGGCTTGCGGTTTCTGCGGTTAACGTTCAATCGTTTAATGTACTAAAGCTACCCGGTGTGAAAAAAATTGTCTTGATTGCCCAAGAGTGCACAGCGTTTCTCCATGTTGCTCCGCTTGCCAGCGTTTTCAGAAAAAACGGCGTCTTCGAACCGGTGCTCGTACGGGTTCTCCCAGACGAAAGACGAAGTGAGCATGAAGCCCTTGCCACTGCATTTGATCTGTCAGACGAGATTCGTGTGATTCCACTCGAAATGGGAACTCCGGTTGCCGAAACCGCTGCGCTCATGGTTGAGTTCGAGAAGATGTTCAAGGATATCAAGCCAGATTTCGTGATCCCCGGCGGCCACGACAACGCATCACTTGCCGGTGCGCTGACGGCTGCAAAGATATCCATTCCGGTGGTGAGCCTCGATGCCGGTTTGCGCAGCTACGATCGCGCCGAGTCCAAAGAGATCAACCGCCTGCTCATCGATTCGGTTGCCGCACTCCATTTCGTCAGCGAGCACAGTGGCATCTATAATCTTATGAATGAAGGGGTTGCAGACGAACAGATTCTTTTTGCCGGCAACACGGCGATAGACAGTCTCGTGAAGCTGATCGGTCAGGCTGACGCAGCAGGCGTACTCGGCACACATGCGCTCGAGCCAAAAAAATTCGTCACCGCCCTGCTCGACATGCCGTTCAGCGCCGAGAGCGCAGAGCTGATCGGCAAACTGCTTGAATCGCTCGCCGCCACCTTTACCGTAATTCTGCTCAGCGGGATAGCCCCCGAAGAGGGGTTGCGGGAAGCGTTCGGCGACGTTCCGGGGCTCAGGGTGATCGCCACGCCGAACTACCTCGACCTTTTGCAGTTGCTCAAAGCCTCCAGCTTCGTGCTGACCGACAGCGCCGAGTTCGAATCCGAACTGACCGTTATGAACGTGCCGTGCCTCACCATGCGCAAAAGCACCGCGCGCCCTTCGACTATCGAAGTCGGCACCAACGTGCTGGTCGGCAGCGACGAGCAGGAAATTCTCGAACGCGCCCCGGTCATTCTCTCGGGCAAACCGGCAACCAAAACCCTGATTCCCGAAAAATGGGATGGAGCAGCAGCCGCCCGCGTTGCCGAAGTAATCGAACGGGCAGTGTAAGCGTGAAAGTTCGAGAAAAGAGCGCGCTGGTCCAGACCTCAACAGCCTTGTTTTTTTATACAAAGCTCCGGGAGCACCGGAGCTTTGTTCGTTTAGAGGACGACGATCTCATCGGCCAGTTCCGTCAACCGCTCGCCACCATTTTCGGTCACAGCAAAGGTATTTTCGATGCCGATCGCTCCTTTGCCGGGGAAAACAAATTTCGGCTCGACGGCCACCACCTGCCCCTTCTGCAACGGAAAGGCAAAGCCCTGCGTCAGCACCGGCAGCTCGTCGAGCTCCAGCCCGACTCCGTGACCGACAAAGCGCGACTGCTCGCCCGGCATTCCCATAAAGTTGCCGCCAAGCCCGGCCTCGTCGGCCATTGCGGCGGCTTGCTGATACACCTCCTCGCAGATCGCACCCGGCACCATCGCGTTGCGCACGGCATCCTGAATCTGAAGCGAAACCTCGAACGCACGCCGCAATTCCGCG
>DRSQ01000181.1 GCA_011372505.1 Chlorobaculum parvum
AGCTCCTGACCGATCTTGTGACCGCTGTTCAGGCAGAGGTCGTTGTAGTACGGAGGATTGTAGAGCATCAGGAATACAGGCGGGCTGTCGTAGCCTTTGGTGAGCACGCCACACTGATCGTTCATCGAAGGGCTCACCGGGCCACGCATCGTATCGAGGCCCTTGCTCTTGAGCCACATGGCGGCTGCTTCGAACAGGGCGTCGGCCACTTTCTGATCGTCAATACACTCGAAAAAGCCCCAGAAACCAACCTTGTCCTGATGAATCTCGTTGTGGCGACGATTCTGAATGGCAGCAATCGTTCCAACCATGAGGCCATCCTTCCAGGCAGTGAACATCGCCAGGTTGGCATGTTCGTAAAGGGGATACTTTTCTGTATTGAGAGTCTTCATGTAATCCGACACGACCGGCGGCACCCAGTTGCGGTTCAGCTCAGGATCATTGCGGTAGATCTTCCACGCAAACTTGATGAACTGTTTTCGCTCATGCCTGGTATTGACGCGCCTGATTTCGATGCTCATTTCGATCGATCGGTTATGGTCGTTGACAGCGGAACAGGCTGCCCCCGCTGAAAGGGCAACACCCGGACAGCATTTCAACCTCCGGGTGCAAAAGGATGTTAGTTAAACGCCTGCCCCGGCTCCACACCAAGCGCTTTGAGGATCTTTGCCAGTGGGCAGAAGCCGGTAAAAGCTGCCTGGAAAAGGTTCAGACCAACAAATCCGGTGAACCAGAGCCAGCGAATATCATGGTATTGAGAAAGAAGAACACTGGCCAGAATAAAAAATCCGGCCACGGCATAGACAAGCTTGTCAATGTTCATTAGTAAAAATAGATTGAATGATTAAAAATGTTCTTTAAGCGTTTGAGCCGATGCGCTTCATGAATGCGGCTCCATCGCGAAGCATCTGCGCGGTATCCTCCCAGGAGACGCACTCGTCAGTAATGGAAACACCGTACTTCAACTCTTCACGCTTATCCGGAATCGGCTGATTGCCTGAGCAGATATTACTTTCGATCATCACACCGGCAATGCTTTTATTGCCATTTTCCTTCTGGACGAGAATATCGTTCCAGACCTTGACCTGGTTACCGAACTTTTTGCCGGAATTGGCATGGCTGCAATCAACCAGCAGGTATGGAGCAAGCTCGGCTTTCTGAAGCTGCTTCTCAGCTTTGGCGACGCTTTCAGCATCGTAATTGGGTCCTTTTGAACCGCCGCGCAGTACCAGATGACCGAATGGATTGCCCTTGGTGGTAATCACGCTGCTCTGGCCATTCTTGTCGATGCCCAGAAAACTGTGCTGGTGCATGGCCGAATGGATAGCATCGATGGCCACCTGAAGGCGCCCGTCGGTCGAGTTCTTGAAGCCGACCGGCATCGACAGGCCACTGGCCATCTGGCGGTGGGTCTGCGACTCGATCGTGCGCGCACCGATGGCCGCCCAACTGATCAGATCAGCCACGTACTGCGGCGTGATGGGATCGAGAAACTCGGTCGCCGCCGGCAGTCCCAGCTCATTCAGCTCGATCAGAAGCTTACGCGCATAGTGAAGGCCGTGCTCGATGTCGTAGGTATCGTTCAGATGGGGATCGTTGATAAAACCCTTCCAGCCGACCGTGGTTCGCGGCTTCTCGAAATAAACGCGCATCACGATGCAGAACTGCTCCTGAAGCTCGTCACGCAAAGCTACAAGCCGCGATGCGTACTCCTTGGCCGCATCGATGTCATGAATGGAACAAGGCCCGACGATGACGAGCATTCTCGAATCCTTGCCGGTAAGAATATCCTCTACTTCACGCCTTGCCTGAAAAACCGTATCGGCAATGTGCTCGGTCACGGGCAACTTCTCCTTCAGTTCCCGCGGAGAAGAGAGCGTAATGATACTTGAAACTCGTAAATCCTGTAATTGCTGCATTCGTAGTACTCAGAAAAATCGTCAATTATACACAATATGTGAGGAAGATAACAAATCAACCAGAATAACCGGAGCCATCAGGAGTAAAATCCCTTACAGATCACCTCCGGCCCTAAACAGGAAAACCTGCCAGACCGGCAGGTTCTCCTGTTCCTCCAATAGGGATATGAAAGAAAGGAGCTCTTACTCCTTGGTAAACTCGATGTTGAGCCAACCGCCTTCAAACGAAGCGCCGGTGGACTCCATACCAGCCAGGAAGATCGGCAATGCCACAATCTTCTGGTAGTCACCGATACGGATGGTGAGGTCATCGCCGAGCTTGAGAATCTTCGGCTCGAGGCCCATGTTCTCCATGAACGGCAGCTTGACGCGCACCGTGTAGTGGCCCTCGGAGTTCTTGATAACGTTGATCGGATTCTCCTTGAAGAAGATGTCGATCGGATCGTCACTGCCATAAACCTTCTCACCAACCTTGCGGAGCATCTCGAGACCAACCACCTCGTTATTGAAAAGCGGCACCTCGGCAACCGGAATCGGTGCGAAAGCGTCATTGATCTGGTCGATATACTTCTGCTGGATACCGCGCCACTGCTGAAAGTACGGGTCAGGACTTTCGTCTGGCATGACGCGATTAATGGTGATTCTGTCAACCGTGATGCCGTACAGGTTCAGATAGGTCAGGGCGCGCATCGACTCCTTGATAACCATCTTCTCAGGGTTCATCACCAGGCGCATCGTGGTTTTGGTGCCGTCGGCAAGCAGGTCGATGATGCCCTCGGTCGAGGAGAACAGGTTGTCAACTTTTTCGTACACCTCTTCAGGAGCGACAAAATCGTCGAGCTTCTTTACCTTCTTGGAGAGCGGACGGATCATCGGCTTGACCATGTATTTCTCAACATTACGGATGAACTTGATAAACCAGCCAAAGGTCTCGGGCAGCGAAAGAAGTCTGAGGGTCTCACCGGTCGGAGCGCAGTCAACCACCAGAAGATCGAAATCCTTCTGCTCCTCGTTGTAGCGCTTGATATACGAAAGTGAGAAGAGCTCCTCCATACCCGGAAGAACACCCATCTCTTCAGCATAAACGCCCTCGATACCACGCGAAGCCATGAGGTGGGCGAAATGCTCCCTGACTACATCCCAGTTCAGGTTAAGGTCACCGAAAACGCTGACCTCCTGACCCCAGAGATTCTCCGTGATCTTAACGGGAGAGGGGCCAAGTTCTACATCGAGAGAGTCACCGAGGCTATGGGCCGGGTCGGTAGACATGATGAGGGTTTTGTAACCCATATCTGCTGCTCTCAGGGCTGTCGCTGCTGCAACTGAAGTTTTGCCGACGCCACCCTTGCCGGTGAAAATGATATTACGCATACGCTGTGTTAAGTACCCTTTGTTGGTGGTTAAAAAAACTGTCCTTATCCCGGAAAGAACCGGGCATCCGATGCGTGCAAAATTTGAAAAGCTAAGATAAGAAAAAACTTGCAATGACAAGAAGAACAAGTGCCACGGAATTAACTCCTTCGGCAATCAACTCTCTTACCAAAGCCGACTTCGGTACGCTTATTCACAACCGTACCGGAAAAGCCAGCCCTACTCGCAACAAGGAATGCTGCTGTCCATCGCAGAGCTGTGGCTGAAGGGGTAAAGTAAGCATCCAACTGTTTTATCGGAACCCACCCCGTCAGCTTGTTGCGAGGTTATTACAAACCGTGCCGCTGCTTCCGTTCAAGGAACGCGTCATCCCCTGTCACCCGAAACAGGCTTAAAGACCACGAGCTTCTGGCCCGGTTTCAGTGTAGAACTTTTCAGATTATTCCAGGAAATAAGCTGACTAACAGAACAGCCATATCTGCGGGCAATCTTTGAAAGTGAGCCTCCCTGCCTGACCACATGCACTTTGCGGCCACCGCGGCGGCTTTGACTGACAACCTCCTTCTGGCGTTCGGTGCTGCGCTCCATCGCATACTGACGCTCCTTTTCAGCCACCATATCTGGACGGTAAGCGTAAATGTCCTGTTCTTTATCCCGGAACAACTGCGCATGCCGCCTGTTCAGGCGAATCATGTTCGGCGCTGATCCCGGAGAAGGAATCAGCCCGGCCGTGTACTGCGGATTCAGAAATGCCAAGTCCTCCATCGGCACACCGATGGTTTCGTGGAGCTGCTCGAAGGTAAGAGCAGTCCTGACCGGTACCCGTTCGGTCTCCGAATAGCGATAGCTGGGCTCTGCCGACTTGATATTGTGGTCGCTGTAGAAGTTCATCACATAATTCACGGCAATGAAAGCCGGAACGTATCCCCGTGTTTCCTGCAGAAGGTACGGGAATATCTCCCAGAAATCGCGGGCTCCACCTGCCTTCCTGATAGCCTTCTTCACATTACCGGCACCGGCGTTGTACGCTGCAAGCACCAGAAACCAGTCACCAAACATGTCGTAAAGGTCGTTAAGATGCTCGCACGCTGCCACCGTAGCCTTGGCGGGATCGTAGCGATCCTCGATGAACGACGAAGTTTTCAAACCATAAATCCTACCGGTGCTACCCATGAACTGCCAAAGTCCACGCGCTCCTGCACGCGAAACCGCCGTGGAGTTCAGCGCAGACTCCACAATAGGCAAATATTTCATTTCTGGAGGAATATTGTACTCTCGAAGCTTCTCTTCGAAAAAAGGAAAGTAAATATTGGTCAGCCCCAAGACATTTGAAACAGACTTTCGCTTATCCACTGCATAGACGCGAATAAAGCCTTTGACATGCTTGTTATAGACTAGATTGAACTGGCTTTTCCTGGCAAGACCGGCAATGCGGGAAACATAAACAGAGTCGGTGAACTGGGGAATAAACTCCTTGGGAAAAAAATTCCCGCTTTCAGCGGACCTTTCCGAATAAAAACGATCGGGTTGCACATAGGTGGTGCGCACCAGGCTATCGAGGACGGCGGTAATCCGCGAAGCACTCATTTCCGGGACGCTGAAGTATTGCTCCCCAAGCGATTCGGAGTGAAAGCAAGCAATCTGCACGATGACGCAGAAAAGAAAAAATCCTGACTGCAATTTTTTTTTCACGAGTTTGGCCGATTTAATAAAGAACCCCGCCGCAAGCAGCGGGGTATTGAAGATCTCTCCATGTCAGAACAGAGATAATTGATAATTACTGTATATTTTCTGATATTCACTCCCCCGCTCTTTCACATATTTGCTTATTACTTCCTCATTACCATGTTTGCTCACCGTGCTTGCATAATAGCCATCCGTCCACAGTTC
>DRSQ01000182.1 GCA_011372505.1 Chlorobaculum parvum
AACGGCTTGGGCTTATGGAGGGCATGGCGGTCAGCGCGATCGTCAAGGCGAGCACCATCATCCTCGGCACCGATCTGGACGGCGCGAAGGTGAGCGCCCGGAACAGGCTCTGCGGCACCGTGACAAGCGTAACCGACGGAGCGGTAAGCACTGAAGTCTCCCTTGAAATCGGAGGCAGCGACGTGCTGTCGGCGGTCATCACTCGCCAAAGCGCAAAGAGTCTCGGACTCACCAAAGGAAGCTACGCCTGCGCCATCTTCAAGGCTCCAAGCGTCATCATCGGCGTGGAGTGATCCACAAGCGCTTCAGGAACAATCCTTTTCCCAAAGGACATCTACGACCTGTAGCTCTTATTGTTTACCTTGCAAGAAAGCCCTCTCACCCAACCTCCACCGCCATGCCAAATTCAGGAAAGAAAGTCTGCTTCATGACCGGAGGCTCCGGCAAGCTTGGAGCGGAGATCGCTCTGGCCGTGGCCGGACAGGGGTATTCGGTCTTTTTTACCTGGGGCCGTTCAGAAGAAAAAGCCAGTGAGACCCTCGAAAAAATCCGCTGGGTCAGCCCCGAGTCGCAGATGGTGCAGTGCGACGTTTCGAAGGTTTCGGAGATCGAGCGGGCGTTCGAGGCCTTCACCACCCACTTCGACCGGCTTGACCTGGTCATCACCAGCGCCTCGAACTTCTACCGCACCGACCTGCTCGACGTCACCGAAGAGGACTGGGACAACCTGATCGACACCAACCTCAAAGGCACCTTCTTCACGATGCAGGCCGCTGCCCGGCTCATGCTGAAGCAGCCGTTCACCTCGCGCATCATCACCATGACCGACATTTCAGCCGGCATGGTGTGGCGCAACTATGCCCCCTACACGGTCTCGAAATCGGGTATCCAGCACCTGACCCGGATATTCGCCCGCGAGACCGCGCCGAAAATCCTCGTCAACTCCATCGCGCCGGGCGCCATCTCGGCCTACACAAGCCGGGAGGAGGAGCCGGAAGCCGACCTGATCGAAAAAATCCCCTTGCAGCGATTCGGCGACCCGACCGAGATCGTCAGTGCGATCCGCTTCCTCATGGAGAGCGACTACATCACCGGCCAGGTCATCAACGTGGACGGAGGCCGATTGCTGTACTGAATTGCGGAACGAGCGAGCCGTTGCATCTGTTATTTTTCCTATATTTCAGCAAATACGAGGCTCACTCAACCAGACCCCATGACCGTTATGGAACAGCAGATACCGTTTAACGCCACCCCGCCGCAGCAGCAACAGCAGCCCGAAAAAGCGCCGACTCCGTTCGATGACCTTCCCGAGCCACTCAGAGAGGCGGGCCAGATGGCCTCCGATGCCTTCAAGGAGTTCAAGGACAGTGATGCTTACGAGCAGATTCTGGAGGCGAAGGACAAGGCTCACAATTACATCACCGACAATCCGATGCAGTCGTTTTTCATCGCCCTTGGGCTCGGAACCGTCCTTGGCTTTCTGTTGAAAAGGAAATAAACAGGCAATCCCCATCGCATGGAACAACAACAGACAAGCCGCAAGGCAAAGCAGGAGCGGAACCGTCCGGGCGTGCCGGGGCTGATCGAGGATACGGTCGCCTCGACCATCGATGACGTGAAAGCGATTGTCGATGCCAAGCTCGAACTGTTCCGGATCGAGATGACCGAAAAAGTGGCGCTGGCCAGTGCCATGGTGCTGCTTGCGGTGGTGCTCATGATCGGCGCCTCCTACCTGCTGAACTCTGGTGCACTCCTGATCGGCGAACTGCTCGGCCATTTCTGGCTCGGCTACCTCATCGTCAGTCTGGTGTTCCTCGGCTGCTTCGCCTTCTTCACGAAAGTCAAGCCCGAAGCCCTGAAGAACTTCATCCATAAAATCCTTCTCTCCGCCAATGACTAACGCACACGACCCGCTGAAAAGCATCCAGTCGAGGATCGATGAACTGGAACAGACCATCAGCGAACGAGGAGAACAGATCAAGTCGAGAACACGCCAGTTGAAAGAGGATCTGCAGGAGGAGCTTTCGCCGGTCGAGATTGTCAGAAAGCACCCGGTAAAGTCGGCAGCACTATCGTTCGTCACCGGCATCGTTGCCGGAAGAGTCCTCAGGGGCATCATCAGCCCCAAAAGGTCGAAAAAAGTGGTGAAGGGAGCTGTCGGAAGCGCACCGGGCTCGGAACCTGAAGCTGTCGCCACAGAGCCGTCACCACTCAAGGAGGCGATGGGTTCTATCGGAATTGAGCTGCTGCACACCGGCAAAGACCTGGCGATCACCTGGATCAAAAACCAGTTCGACGCGAGGACGAAAAAATAGCCCCCGATAGCCGGCAACTGCCTTTTCCTTCTCTTCATCAGATCGGCCAGATTTGTCCGATCTGATCGATCCGTCCGATCTCTTTACTCTCTCCTACCAGTTTGAAATCATGCGGTTGAAAAGCTCTTCGACGGCCATGTCGATGGCGCTGTCGATGGCGCCCTGCTGCGCGGCGTAGCTACCTGCCGTGTAATCGGCAAAGCCGACAAAGGTCTGCGAAAAGAGCTTTTCGCGGGTGACTCTGTCGTCGAAATCGGCCTTCAGAACAACGGTGATCCGGTTCGTGACCGCCCGCTCGGTTGCACTGCCGAGCTGGCTCGGCTCATCGGCGTAAGAGATGATCGCGCCCGTGAGCACGGCGTCGGCTCTCGACGGATCGGCTTCGATGACCAGCTCGCTCTGCGCCTCGATGCTGTTGATGAGGCTGCGCGTGCAGCGCTCACGATACTCGGCAATACCGGCCCGCGAGGTGTCGTCGAACAGCGGCACAGCCACGGTGTGCAGGTGCTCCGGAAGCGACGCTCCCGAAAAGCTGTAGCACCCTTGCAGGACGACAGCCAGCAGGCCGAAAAGAAGCAACAGGGTTCCGGTTCGCTTGTGCATGGCAAAGAGGATCAATAGAGTTTCCGGTCGATTCTACCGGTCAGTTTACGAAACGGATAGCTCAACAACATCATCTTCTTGCGTTTTCCGTCAAGGGCGGAGAGATACTGCCCGGTTTTGCCGTCGCTCCACGAGTAGGCCATTTTGACGTCGAGGCGGGCCGCAAGCTCGGTGCTTTGGGCGAAAATGTCGAGGATGGTGTTGAAGGTCTTGAGCTGCTTCTCGAGTTCGGGTGTTCTCTCCGCCGGATGGTTGATCTCCGTCCTGACAAGCCCCGGATGCAGCAGCATGATCGAAAGAGCAGTTTTTCGATACTCCTCGGCCATCGCGAAGGTGAAACGGGCAATCGCCGATTTGGTCGATCCGTAAGCGGAAATGAAGGGGGTGTTGGAGCCTTTGTCGGTGCCCGATCCGGCCATATTGATGATCTTGCCGGGCCTGCAGGACGACAGGAAGTAGCGGGCGGCGGCGCGGCTGCCGTGGTAGGTTCCCTTGAGGTTGATGTCGATCACGCGGCTCC
>DRSQ01000183.1 GCA_011372505.1 Chlorobaculum parvum
CTTGGCGGGCGGTCGATCACATAGGCTGGCCGATGGTAACCGCCGGCGCAAATCCTGATGTTGACATCCGCGAGAGCATTAGACGAAGGACTGGCCATCAGTATGCCGGCGACACCCGCCAGCATCAACAGTTTGCTTTTCATAAGTGTCTCCTGTTTATTTCATCTGTATCAAAACAGGCGACCGGTTTTCCATGAAGCCGTTTCCGGCAGTCCAATGTCACCCGCTTCTATAGTCTCTGACGACAGTCAACACTTGATTCCTGCGCATCAAAAACAGAGGCGCATTAAAATTCTGAACGATCATTTTCATGGATAGAGCTAAAAACGAAGAGATCGACCGACTCGAAGCTTTGTTCCTCCCTGTCGTCGAAGAGATCGTGGAACGCTGGGCTGAGGGCAAACCTCCGAAGCCTTCGCCGGCGGCAACTTCCGATAAGCCGAGCGGATACTTCCGATTGACGAACTACCTTCTCGATTATCTGGTAAGGCACCAAGAATTTCCGGAAGGGGCGCACCGAATGCCTGAAGGCCGTGACCGTTTCGGGACGTTCGAACCGGGCTTTGTTGTCAATTTTGATGCGGTTATCGGCGATTCGGTGCTGCCAAAGGTATGAACAGTCAGGGAGTTTCCGACTCAATCGCGCTGTTGAGGAATGAGACCATCGGCATAACCGTACGACAGCATATACCGAGTTGCTCGGCAAAATCGCTCTTCAGCACCTCGGTATCACTCAAAAAGCGTTGCGTGAAGTAGCCTTTGTAACGAAGATACTCGATGGCAGGATTAGACTCCTCGTACCCTTTCGGCGCACGCTTGAGCGAACCGGACGGCTGCACGCCATCGGGGAAACAGGAAAGCAATTCCGGATCGGAGACGATGACGCGCCACTCGTCGAAGCGGGTATCGATCGCCTGTCGAGTCACAGCAAGCACATTCGATGCAGGAAGATAGAGTCCCCCGCCGCCAAACGAGTTGCCCGGTTCGAGATGCAGGTAGTAGCCCGCCAGCGGCCCCTTCCGCCCGCCCTTGCTCACGTAGGCGAAAAGGCCGGTTTTGTAAGGCGTCTTGTCCTTTGAGAAGCGCACGTCGCGGTAGATTCGCATGATGCACGATTTCGGGTCGGGCATGAGTTCGGCTATGCCGTCGTCGAATCTTGCGAGCGTCTGGATAAACCGTGCGACCGTGTCGAAGAAATCGGAGGAAGCCTGCTGGCAGCGCGGACGGTTGGCCTCGAACCATTCGCGCGTGTTGTTGGCTTTGAGTTCCGCGAGAAAGTCGAGCGTCGATTGCGTGAGCATAGCAGCAGTGGAATTTGTGAACTTGGTGGACGGCGTGGACAAGAATAGAAAAGAGTGGCTGCCCGGCACTCAGAACATGGAGTGCGCTCCGAGCTCCTGCCCGGCAAGTCCCTCTTTAAGCGCGCGCTTGTAGAAATCACGTAACGTATCGGTGCCATATGAGGGGGTGGCATCGGCGTCATACTGTTGCTTGACCGGATCCCACACCAACATCGATTCCGAGCAATAGTACTTGCCGATCCGGGCGAACTCGGCTTTTTCGGCAAACGACGGAAAAACCTTTGACAAGAGCGTCAGCACCGGAATGATCACGTCGAACATCTGGATGGGCACCTTTTTGAGCTTCGGCTCGCGGCCGAGTAGCTCGAACAGCATCAGCGCCTGATCGAGGTTCGTCACGGCCTCACCCGGTCCGCCGATGGGCATGATCTTGTTCTGCTTCTCCGGATATTCAAGACAATCGGCAATAAAGCGGGCCAAGTCAGCCTCGCTGATCGGCTTGCACGCCGTGAGCTTGCCATCGCCGAACATGACGTAGGGCTTGCCGTTTTTGACCTTTTCGATCTGTCCGGCAATCGACTTGAAAAAAGCGGTAGGCCGAACGATGGAGTACGTGACGCCGGACTCGCGTAACTCCTTTTCGAACTTTAGCTTGGCGCGCTGGAATTCCAGCATGGGCTTCTGCACGCAGATGGCCGAAAGCAACACAAACTGGCTGATGCCCGCCGACATACCGGCATCGAGTGCGTTGCGGGTCGCCTGATAATCGATGTTCCATGAATCCTTGATGCCGCCGTTGCGCGAGGTCAGGCACGAAACCACCGCATCGAAATGCTCTCCCCTGATGCCGTCGCGCATCAACGAATCCATATCGGATACGTCACCGAAACGAACCTCTGAACCGTTGAGCTGATTGCGCGTCTCGGCCTCGGTGGTCGAGGCGTTCACGCCGGAGCGCTGGCGAGCAAAACTGACCACCTCGTAGCCTCTTGTCACCAGTTCCCGGACGACAAACTTGCCGATATAACCGGTGGCGCCAACGACAAATACACGTTTCTTTTGCTGCTTTTCACTCTTTTCAGCCGGAACAGATGAGGTCATCAATGGTCGATAATTTTGAACATTGCCGAAATCCCATGTACAGAACGATTATACGGCTAAAATGATGATTTTGAAACTCTTGGACAAGATTCGCCGAATCACCGTTTCACATGATGACAGGCCGGCTTGCCGAATTTTTCTTTATGACTTCAGTGTTACATTCAACATGAAGCAGTAAGCAGAGATGGCGTTTTGAAAAAGGAGTCCGAAATGCTCAATCCCTTCATTGAAAGCCTTTTATTGCGACTCAAAAGCTCGTTTGATCTTGAGCATATGGGCAGTTTGTTCGGCGAATTTCTGATTGAGCTGGTCAGCGTGTTTCTCGTTCTTGCCGTTTTCTACCTGCTCTGGCGAATCGTTCGCGGGATTTTGTCTTCCCGGCTCGCTCAACGTCTTGACCGCACCAGTGCGGCGTTTGCTGAAACAGTCATCAAATTCGGCATCTTCGGCATCGGAGCGCTGACGGCCCTGGGTGTGGCAGGAATCAAAACCTCCACCCTGCTTGGCTCGCTTGGCGTGCTCGGCCTGACCCTCGGCTTTGCCCTGCGCGACACGCTTTCCAACATCATTTCCGGGATTCTGATTTTTATCGACCGGCCGTTCACGATCAACGACCTCATCGAGATCGACAACAACTATGGCCGCGTTGACAAAATCACCCTTCGCACCACCCGCATCATCACGGTTGACGGCAAGATGCTTGCCGTTCCGAACGCCGTGATCATGAACAAAACCGTGACCTCCTATACCAATTTTCCGCATTTGCGGCTCGATATTGCCGTAACCATTGCCGTCACCGAAAATATTGAACGGGCTCGTTCGATCCTGCTTGCGCTGGTTAAGGACGATCCCGATTGCATAAGCGATCCTGCACCGGTCGTTGTCGTGACGCAACTGAACGACTACAACGTCGTGCTTGAACTTCAGGTGTGGCTCAACAACGAAAGAGAACACATCCAGAAGCGGCTGGAGCTGCGGGAAAAGGTGTTCAACGCGCTGAACGAAGCGGGTGTGAAGATGCCATACGAAACCATTCAGCTTGCGCCGCACCGGGTCGAGGTGAACAACCAGTCCGGCGGTGAGGCAGCAAACTCCGGCGGCTGACCGGAAAAGCAACAGAAGATCAATAATGAAACCAATTGCCGATTACACCATCAGAACCATGAGCCGCCCAGAGATCGATCTCGCTGTCGATTGGGCTGCCGCCGAGGGGTGGAACCCCGGCCTCGAAGATGCCGAATGTTTTTACCACGCGGATCAGGAAGGCTTTCTTGTTGGCCTCGTCGGTAACGAGCCGGTGGCGACCATTTCCGTGGTGCGTTATGGCAACTCCTTCGCATTCCTTGGCTTTTACATCGTCAAGCCGGAATGGCGAGGCAAAGGGCTGGGGCTCCGGATATGGAATGCCGGGCTGGAGCGGCTGGCCGGACGTACTGTCGGGCTCGACGGCGTCGTGGCACAACAGAAGAACTACCGGAAATCGGGATTTGCGCTGGCGTACCGGAATATCCGCTTCATGGGCGCAGCTGCGGAAAACGCTGAATCGCATCCCGGCATCGTGCCGCTCACGGAAATTCCTTTCGCAACGCTCCTTGTCTACGACCGCCCGTTTTTTCCGGCTGACCGGAGCGCGTTTCTTCAGTGCTGGACAAGCCGCACAGGCAGCAAGGCGTTCGGCGCTCTGCACGACGGGGCGCTTGCCGGTTACGGCCTCATCCGACCATGCCGCTCCGGCTTCAAGATCGGCCCACTGTTTGCCGACAATCCCGACGTGGCCGAAGCGCTGTTCAAGACGTTAATCGGTTCGGTTCCTGCCGGAAGCCCGATCTTTCTCGACATTCCGGAAGTGAACCCCGAAGCGCTCCAACTCACGCAGCGGCATGGCATGACGGTGGTGTTCGAGACCGCGCGGATGTACAAGGGCGAAGCTCCCGATTTGCCGGTCAAGCGGATTTATGGCGTCACGACCTTCGAGCTGGGATAAGGGAAGCATTTCAAGCGGCAAAGGCTGTTCACCATTCGACCGTGCTGGATATTTTTTTCCAAAGAGGCTTGTCTGATAGTGAGGCAAAACTATATTACTGCATAACCATTCAGCATGCGGGGCATCCGGAAACATTGTTTGCCGTCACTCCGGTAGAAGATAACCATCGGGCAAGCCCTTGCTGTTCATGACCTCTCAGCTTCAGCAGTATGAATTACTTTGAATTGTCAATGATCGTCGGTGCAGGATCGCTTCTTGCTGGCCTGCTCGGCTCACTGACCGGACTTGGCGGTGGTGTTGTTATCGTGCCGCTACTCACCCTTGGACTCGGAATCGACCTGCGTTACGCCGTGGGGGCTTCGCTCATCGCGGTGATCGCAACCTCCTCCGGAGCAGCGGCGGCATACGTCACCGAGGGTTACTCGAACATTCGCATCGGCATGTTCCTCGAAATCGCAACCACCATCGGTGCGCTTTTCGGAGCTTTTCTCGCCGGCATTCTTTCGACCAACATCATTGCCATCGTCTTCGGCGTGGTGCTGCTCTACTCCGCATGGCTTTCGAGCCGCCCCAAAGAGGATCACTCAGATCAAACAGAGTCCGATGCGCTGGCTGTCCGCCTCAAGCTTAACAGCACTTATCCAACCGAAGACGGCATCAAACACTACAACGTGCACAACGTCGGTGCGGGCTTCAGCCTGATGGGGCTAGCCGGTGTGCTGTCGGGTCTGCTCGGCATCGGCTCGGGAGCCGTGAAGGTGCTGGCGATGGATCACGCCATGCGGCTGCCTTTCAAGGTTTCAACCACAACCAGCAATTTCATGATCGGGGTCACCGCTGCGGCCAGTGCGGGCGTCTATCTGAGCCGTGGCTACATCGATCCGGGGCTCTCCATGCCGGTCATGCTTGGCATTCTGGCAGGCT
Source organism: Chlorobaculum parvum (assembly GCA_011372505.1). Classification (GTDB taxonomy): domain Bacteria; phylum Bacteroidota; class Chlorobiia; order Chlorobiales; family Chlorobiaceae; genus Chlorobaculum; species Chlorobaculum parvum_B. The sequence goes on from DRSQ01000183.1 coordinate 5,311, forward strand.
CGTTCATTGGCGCACGTCTGCTGATGGTTGCCAAAACCAAGTGGCTGCGTCTGGTGTTCGGTGCGGTGATTTTTGTGCTAGGCATCGAAATGATTTACAACGGCATTGCCGGGAGGATATGAAATGAGTCACCACACGAAACCGGAATGGAATGACCAGCGCATTGAAATCATCATCGGCACGCTGCTGAAATGGGGCGTGATGCTTGCCGCCGCAACCGTTTTTACCGGAGGAATGCTGTTTCTGCTCACCCATGGTGGTAAGCACCTGAACTACCACATCTTTCATGGCGCGCAATCACCGTTGCGCCGCTTCGAGGGAATTGTGTCGGGTGTGATGCGTTTTGAGCTTAAAGCCATCATTCAGCTCGGCTTGGTTATGCTTATTCTGACCCCCATCGCGCGCGTTGTCCTGTCCATTTTTGCCTTTTACAAGGAGCGTGACCAGCTCTATGTCGCTATTTCATCCATCGTGCTCCTCTTTCTTCTTGTCAGCCTTGCCAGCGGAGTTGTCTGATCAGCAATAAAAGAGGGCTTTGTATTGGGAATATGTTAACAGTTGTTATCTTCCTAACAATGAGTACCTGAACAACGCTGCCACAACTCATAACCGGACACTCACCATGCGCCAGAAGATTTCGCCCCGACGATGTTTCTTTATGGCCCTCGTCGCCATGTCGTGCCTGCTGACCTTCTCTCCGGTCAATTCGTGGGCTGCCGTTTCCGGCAAGCATGATGAAGCAGCGTCAGAATCGCAATCTGCTGAGGCAGAATTCAAGGGCATTTCGGTTCAAACCACCGATCTTGACGATGGCATTACCGGCGTTACAGGCTCGGTCTACATCGCGGCTTCACCGAAGCACATCTGGGCAGCCATCACCGATTACAACCATCACAAATATTTTGTCCCCAAGCTGATCGACAGCGGCCTGATTTCAGACAACGGACGCGAGCAGGTGATGTTCGAGCGGGGCAAAACCGGTATTCTGCTGTTCAGAAAAACAGTCTATATCAAGCTGAGCCTTCAGGGAGAGTATCCGAAACGGCTTGATTTTCACCAGTTGGAAGGCGATTTCAAGGTTTATAACGGAGAATGGAAAATCGATGCCACTCCTGATGGCAAAGGAGCCATACTGACCTTCACGGCCAAGATCAAGCCTGACTTTTTCGCGCCACCGATGTTCGTACGCAAGGTTCAGCAGCACGATCTTCCGATGGTACTGGCTGCCATGAAAAAGCGTGCCGAATCAAGTTTTTGTGCCCGAGCTTGAAGCTGTAACGAATTGAGCTGCTCTGACTTTCATCTTTGTCGTTTTTTCAGCTCTTCATTTCCTTATTTGCCAGCCACCTGTACCTTTCCTGCATTTGCAATGGCTTGCTGCCTGACAAGCTCGACGTCGCTGTCGGATTCGCCTGACATGAGCGCAACGCCCATGTGCTGGCAGGGGCGCGTGGTTGGTTTGCCGAAAATCCGGATGTCGCTGCCGGGTTGTTCAAGCGCTTCGTCCACCCCCTCGAACGATGGATTTGTGCCTGCTTTGTCAGCAAGAATCACGGCGCTAGCTCCGACGCACAACCGTTCGATACCGGGAATCGGCAGGCTGAGCACTGCGCGAGCGTGCAGCTCGAACTCCGAAAAGTTCTGTGTTCCGGCGAGCGTCACCATGCCGGTATCGTGCGGACGCGGTGACAGTTCCGAGAAGTAGAGACCGCCATCGGCAAGGAAGAACTCCACCCCCCAGATGCCTGCTCCGCTGAGCGCTTCGGTCACTTTTCCGGCGATCTGTTGCGCCTCTTCCAGATGCTCCGGACTGATGCGGCAAGGCTGCCAGCTCTCCTGATAATCGCCACGCTCCTGCCGGTGGCCGATGGGCGGGCAGAAGAGCGTCGGCCCGTTTTTCTGCGTTACAGTCAGCAGTGTGATTTCGGTATGGAACGCCACGAACGCTTCGACAATCACCTCGGCGATGTCGCCCCGCTTGCCGCTCTGCGAATAGCTCCACGCCTTTTCGATATCCGCCTCGCTCCGCACGCTGCTCTGACCTTTGCCCGACGAACTCATCAGTGGTTTGACCACGCAGGGGAGGCCGACCTCGTCGACCGCCGTCCGCAGCTCGTCGAGCGAGGCGGCATAACGATAGTTCGCTGTGCGCAGACCGAGATCACGGGCGGCAAGATCGCGGATCGCCTTGCGGTTCATGGTGAAGTTGGCCGCCCGGGCGGAGGGCACGACCTGAATTCCCTGCTTCTCGTAGTCGTAAAAGCGTTCGGTGCGGATCGCTTCGATCTCCGGCACGATGATGTCCGAGCGGTGTTTGGCCACGATGGCGTCGAGCGCGTTTCCGTCGAGCATATCGATCACTTCTCGCGCGTCGGCCACCTGCTGTGCGGGTGCATCGTCATAGCTGTCCACGGCGAAAACGCGCTGGCCCAGACGCTTGACAGCAATCACGAACTCTTTTCCCAACTCTCCGCTGCCCAACAGCATGATTGTTTTCAACATAACCTGTACTACTTGTTGTATTTGTAAAACCCTTTGGCCTTGATCTGCGCGAACCATTCGCGAGCCTTCTCTTTTGCATCGCGGTCTGGCGGCCAGTGGACGAAGGTGGCCACATCCCGCAAGCCGACGGTGCCGAGCGAAGGGATTTCGACACTTCTAGATTCTCCGAGTTTCCAGGCCGCAGGCTGACGGACGCGGCCCTGATCGGGATGCTCGAACTCCAGCGGCGGAAACAGCTCCTCGAACGATCGCCCCTGCCACTCCTCTTCCGGGAACGTGATGCAAGCGGCCATATCACCTTCGGGTTTCATCTTCGCGCTTGCCGCAGCGAGCAGGAGCGGACGACCGAACACCGAGCCGGTGAACTCTTTTGGCGTACCCGCAAATCCGGCAGTGACTCGCCCGCTGGCGATTCCCATGTCGGGCTTGAAAAGAAGCTCATCGTTTTCACCCATCCATCGCGAGGCACGGATGGCGTCGAAAAACGCCTCCTCCGAGCCGAACTTTTTTGAAAACAGCAGCACAATGGAGCTGTCCAGAAAGCGCTCGACGACACAAAACGGCTCGCGCGAAAGCGAGTCTCGCATCCAGATCAGGAACATGTTCAGATAAATCAGAATCTCCGTCGGGGAGAGATCGAGGGTCAGACGGGCAAAATTGTGCATCCCGACGTGCAGTACCGTGGCATCGAACTCGATGCACTTGAGCGGAAAGCAACCCGCCTTTTCATCATCGACCTCAACATCGACCGTCAACGGCTGCGAAAGCAGGAAATCCGTGATGGTATTGTAGCTATATGGCGTTTTCACGAATACGAATCGGGTTTGGATCGAAAATTAAGATAGCAATCCCATGCGGTTATCCCACGCGATCAGGCCGACCTCCGAACTGGCGAACGACTTACTTTGACTGAATTCCTGCCAGCACATCCACCAGAAAATCCCAGAATTTCTGAACGGAGGCGCATTCGACCTTTTCATCAGGAGAGTGAGGAAAACGGATCGTCGGTCCGAACGAGATCATATCAAGCCCTGGGTAAGTGCCGCCGATGATGCCGCACTCCAGCCCAGCATGAATCGCACGGACTTCAGGGTCTTTACCGAATCGCTGTTGATAGATGCTCTGCATCAAACTGAGGATGGGCGAATCGGGATTTGGTTTCCAGCCGGGGTAGCCACCGGTGAACGAAGAGGTCGCACCACTGGCGCGATCGGCGACGCTCTGGATGCTTGTCGCAAGCTTCTCAAGCGACGCTTTGACAGAGCTTCGGAGCAGGCATTCGACAACAATGCTTCCGGCGTTGGATTTCACCCTCGCCAGATTGTTCGACGTTTCAACCACGCCCTCCATTTCGCCGCTCATTCGCACGACACCATTCGGGCAGTCGGCGACAGCTTGAAGCAGGCACTTGAGAGCTTCGTCATCGATGACCATATCTGGAGCCTCAGCATCTCTGATTTCGACGCGCAAATCCGGATCAGCCGCCGCCAGTTCTTCCGCGATTGTTGCGCCAAGATGCTTGAGCGTTTCGACAAAAAGCTCAGCACTATCGGATGGAACCGTGACGAGTGAAGTCGATTCACGCGGAATGGCATTGCGCAGGCTTCCGCCATCAATCGAGGCCAACATCAAGCCGCTACAGTCGTGGCCAGCTTGCAACAGCCGGTTCATGATCTTGTTGGCGTTGCCTCGCCCAAGGTGAATATCCAGCCCGCTGTGCCCCCCTTTCAGCCCTGAAACCCTGATTTCAAATCCGGCATACTCAAGCGGAACCGATTCTTTGCTGTACCTGAAAGTTATCGTGCCATCAAGTCCGCCGGCACACCCGATGAACAACTCACCCTCATCCTCAGAGTCGAGGTTCAGGAGAATTTCGCCCTCAAGAATCTCCGGTTTCAATCCCATTGCGCCGGTCATTCCTGCCTCCTCGTTGGCAGTAAACAGTGCTTCAAGTGGACCATGTGGTAAAAATTCCGATTCCAGCACTGCCAGCACGGCGGCGACGCCGATACCATTGTCGGCCCCGAGCGTCGTGCCACGGGTACGAACCCAACCGTTCTCGAAGTAAGCCTCGATTGGATCTCGCTCAAAATCGTGATCGCTCTCCGCACTTTTTTGTGGCACCATGTCGAGATGAGCCTGCAAAATGACACCCCTGCAATGCTCCATGCCTCTCGTTGCCGGCTTGCGGATCAGGATGTTCCCAGCCTCGTCGATCCGCGTGTCAAGGCCGAGACCTCTACCGAATGCTGCAACATATTTTCTGATTTGCTCTTCATGCCCGGAAGGACGCGGAATCTGAGAAAGGCTGTAAAAATGTTTCCAAAGCGCACGGGGCTCGAGCTCAGGAATGGTAGTGGTCATAATCTCCAGATTCAACATTTCTGTGACAAACTGATTGTTATAGTATCACCATAATTTGAGAGAATGAAGAACCCCGCCGCAAGCAGCGGGGTATCTTGAGGACAACACCTGAATACTTTACGCCGTAAACGGCGGGGTATTCACCCTTAGGGAATAAAAAAGCACTGCATAAGTCAACGATGTTCTCCGTCAGATAACCAATAGTTATGGAAATCGTTATTTTATATTTCAAACAAACCACAAACAGATCAATCGCTTAAGCCAACACTTTATGATCGATTTCAGGCTCAAGGTTTTCGATACGGTCGCACGCAGACTCAGCTTTACCAAAGCCGCCGAGGAGTTGTGCATCAGCCAGCCTGCGGTGACCAAGCATATCAAGGAGCTGGAGCGGCAGATGAACCTCCGACTGTTCGAGCGCCGGGGCAACCGCGTGGC
>DRSQ01000184.1 GCA_011372505.1 Chlorobaculum parvum
GAGACAATCATCTGGTCCTCCTATAAAAAATGGATCCAGTCCTACCGCGACCTGCCGCTGCTGATCAACCAGTGGGCCAACGTCGTTCGTTGGGAGATGCGTACCCGCCTGTTCCTGCGCACCACCGAGTTCCTCTGGCAGGAGGGGCACACGGCGCACGCCAATCCGGAGGAGGCGCAGGAGGAGGTGATCCGGATGATTAACGTCTATCGCACCTTCGCCGAAGAGTACATGGCGATGCCGGTGATCGTCGGCAAAAAGAGCGAAAGCGAGAAATTCGCCGGCGCAGACGCAACCTACTGCATCGAGGCGATGATGCAGGACGGCAAGGCGTTGCAGGCGGGCACCTCGCACAACCTCGGCCAGAACTTCGCTAAGGCGTTCGACTGCCAGTTCCAGACCAAGGAGGGCGTGCTCGACTACGTGTGGGCCACGAGCTGGGGCGTTTCGACGCGGCTGATCGGCGCGCTCATCATGGCACACTCCGATGACAAGGGCCTCGTGCTGCCGCCAAAGCTCGCTTCTCGGCAGGTGGTGATTATCCCGATCCTGCGCGGCGACAAGGAGGAAGTGCGCGCGCACGCCAGGTTTGTCGGCAAGGCGCTGAACAAGCACGGCATCACGACCTTCGTCGATGACAGCGAGAACAACTCGCCCGGCTGGAAGTTCGCCGAGTACGAATTGCAAGGCATTCCGGTGCGGATCGAGCTCGGCCCACGCGACATCGCAGAGGGCAAGTGCATCATCGCCCGCCGCGACACCTCCGAAAAGACCGAAATGCTGCTCGACGGCGAGCTGCCAGAAAACATCGAGAATCTCCTAAACGACATCCAGAAGAACCTCTTCAACCGCGCTCTTCAGTTCCGACAGGAGAACACCGTTGAAGCTACGACGTGGGAAGAGTTCAAGGAGGCCGTGGAGAAAGGCTTCGTGATCGCCCACTGGGACGGCACCGACGAAACCGAAGCGCTCATCAAGGAGGAGACCAAAGCCACGATCCGCGTGATGCCCACCGACGACGAGTACCGCAAACAGTACAACATGGACGAACCCGGCACCTGCATCCGCAGCGGGAACCCAGCCACACAGAAGGTAGTGTTCGCGAAGGCGTACTGATCAGTTGATAATGGATAATGGACAATTGATAATTGCAGGGGCTGGCCTTGCGCCCGCCCCTTTTTATTCTCTTCGTTTTCTTCCGTAGGGGCGAACCTGTGTGTTCGACCTTGTTACGATGTGACGATGTGCGAATTTTGTGGCGTGGAACTCTTGTAGGAGCAACCCCCTGTGGTTGCCCACCCCTACGATTTGCATTTCTGTCCACCATGTCCACACCGTCCACGCCATCCACTCCCCTAAAAAAAAGACTCCCCCGCTATACTGCCTTGCGAGGAAGCCCTTAAATCGAGGGCAACCCATACCTGTCGAGGCTGCCCTTACTAAAAAGCAAATACAGAGGGTTGCCCTTACAACTTATTCAGAGAAATACTCCTTCAGACCTTCGTCGGTCGGCTTCATGGTTTTGTCCCCCTTGTTCCAGTTGGCCGGGCAGACCTCGCCGAACTCCTCGGTAAACTGAAGCGCATCGACGATTCGCAGCACCTCGTCAACATTCCTGCCGAGGCCGAGGTCGTTGACCACCTGGTGACGAACAACGCCCTCTTTGTCGATCAGGAAGAGCCCTCTCAACGCCACGCTACCATCCTCGGTAAGCACATCGTAATCCTTCGCAATAGTCTTGTTGATATCGGAAATCAGCGGATAGGTCACGCCATGAATGCCACCCTTGCTTCGCGGGGTGTTGAGCCAGGCGAAGTGCGAAAACTTGGAGTCCACCGAGCAGCCAAGCACCTCGACGTTGCGCTTTTTGAACTCCTCGAGTTTCTCCTCGAAAGCGTGAAGCTCGGTTGGGCAGACAAAAGTGAAGTCGAGCGGATAGAAAAACAACACGACATACTTGCCGCGATATGCCGAAAGCTGGCAGGAATCCACGAAGGTCGAACCGTTGACAACTGCTTCTGCGTTGAAATCGGGAGCTGGGCGGCCTACAAGTACACTCATGATTTTATATCTCCTCTTACTGGTTGTGTTTTTTTTGATAATGATCTGTAAATGGGATAAATTTAGTCAAATATAAAAAAACTGGCATAAGTGTCAAACACCTATTTGACTTTTTTGTCTGAAACGAATTGAGACCAAGCGGAATGGTTAACGGTAAAGATTCTACCGCATTATTCGTATTTTTCGCCATACCCGTAACTTGATAGCTTACAACGTTCATGCGGAACTTCTTCGAATTCGACAGACTCGGCACCGGTTACCGCCAGGAGTTTCTGGCGGGGCTGACCACCTTTTTCACCGTTTCCTACATCATTGTGGTCAACCCGGCCATCCTCGAAGCGGCAGGAATGCCACGTGAGGCTTCGATGACCGCAACCATCCTGACGGCCATCTTTGGAACGATACTGATGGGTTTGTACGCCAAGCGACCGTTCGCCGTTGCGCCGTACATGGGCGAGAACGCTTTCATCGCCTACACGGTGGTCAAGACGCTCGGCTATTCCTGGCAGACGGCGCTCGGCGCTATTCTGGTCAGCGGTGTGCTCTTCACGCTCATCACCCTGACCGGCACGCGCAAGTGGCTGGCTGAGGCGATTCCGATGACCCTGAAGCACAGCTTCGCGGTGGGCATCGGTCTGTTCCTTGCCTTCCTCGGCCTCTCCGACATGGGCGTGGTGGCGCTCGGCGTGCCCGGCGCTCCAGTCAAGCTGGGCGATCTGACAACCATTCCGGTACTCTGCGGACTTGGCGGGCTCGTGCTGACCGGCACATTGCTCGTACGCAGGGTCACTGGCGCCCTGATGATCGGCATTGCCGCCACCACGGTGCTGATGCTCGCCCTCGGCCTCCTGAACGTTCCGGCAAAACCCTTCGGTCTCCCCCCATCGCTTGCACCTCTTTTCCTGCAGATCGATATTGCCGGCGCCCTCACTTGGGGCTTTATCGGGGTAATTCTGAGCGTGCTGGTCATGGACTTTGTCGATACGATGGGAACACTGATCGGCTTGTCGGCCCGCGCGGGGCTGCTCGACGAAAACGGTAATCTGCCGGAGATCGAGAAGCCGATGCTGGTCGACGCACTTTCGACAACCGCCGCAGCGCTCTTCGGCACCACCACCGCTGGAGTGTATATCGAGTCGGCATCGGGCATCGAGCAGGGCGGCAAAACCGGCTTCACTGCACTGGTGGTTGCGGCGTTTTTCGCGCTGGCGCTCTTCTTCTCGCCGATCCTGACCATCGTGCCACCTCAGGCTTACGGGCCGGTGCTCGTGTTGGTGGGCATGTTCATGATCGAGTCGGCAGGCCGTTTCGATTTCGCGGACTACACCGAGCTCTTGCCCGCGTTTCTGACCATCGTTATGATGCTCTTCACCTTCAACATCGGCGTCGGCATCACGATGGGCTTCATCAGCTGGGTGCTCATCAAGGCGCTCTCGGGCAGATTCAGCGAAATCAACACAGGCATGGCGGTGCTGGCCGCGCTGTCGCTGACCTTCTACCTCTTCTATCCCTACCACTAAGACCTGAAACCATGCTCAAAGCCAAGCTCAGAATCGTTCAGTCGGACTGCACGCTCGCCAATTTCGACGAGAACCTCGAAAGCCACGTCAAGGCCATCGAACAGGCCATCAGGGATGGAGCCGACGCTATCGTTTTTCCCGAACTCTCCCTGACCGGCTACAACGTGCAGGATGCCGCACAGGACATGGCGATGCACATCGAGGACCACAGGCTCGCCCCGCTTCGGGAGCTGAGCCGCGAAATTACGATTATCTGCGGGGGAATCGAGCTGAGTGACGACTACGGAGTCTATAATTCAGCATTCATGTTCGAGGACGGAATAGGCAAGAGCGTGCACCGCAAAATCTATCTGCCGACCTACGGCATGTTCGAGGAGTTGCGCTACTTCTCGGCAGGGCGGCAGGTCGAGGCTGTGCCGGCACGGCGGCTCGGAAAAATTGGCGTGGCGATCTGCGAGGATTTCTGGCACATGTCGGTGCCCTACCTGCTGGCGCATCAGGGCGCAAAACTGCTGCTGGTGCTGATGTCGAGCCCGCTGCGGCTTTCGCCCGGCGAGGGCATGCCCTCCATCGTCTCGCAGTGGCAAACCATCGCTTCGACCAGCGCGTTTTTGTTCAGCTGCTACGTGGCGTGCGTCAACCGGGTGGGCAACGAAGACAGCTTCACCTACTGGGGCAACTCAGCACTCACCGCGCCGGACGGCTCAAATGTTGCCAGCGCTCCGATGTTCAGCGAACACCGGCTTGACGCACTGATCAACTATTCGATGGTCAAGCGGGTGCGCCTCCAGTCCTCGCACTTTCTCGACGAGGACATCAAGCTGTTTGCCTCGGAGCTGGAAGATCTGATGAGCGCGAAGCGACGGGGGTGAGTACCCGGACTATTGCTCAGACGATTAAATATCTTGAACAATTGCCCCGGACTTCAGTCCGGGGTTCATGGATAAACAAAAAAATCAGGGCTTCAGCCCAATTTTTTATTATGGTTGCTGGAGTAATAAGGATTGGCGACCTCTACCCCCGGCTTGAAAGCCGGGGCAACGTAAATGTAAGACGGGATAATGTCCGACGGGCTGAAGCCCGCCTGAATGCAAGAGGGTTTCGGCTTTGACCTCACTCCATCCGAAATCTTGCCGGGGTGACATTGACGCGGAACTTGCCGCTCATCTGTTCTGCGGTTTCATCGGCCAAAGCCCGATTCTCGAACAGCGCATAAACCGCTGACCCACTGCCGGAGAGCGAGACGAACTGCGCACCGGATGCCGCAAACGTGTCACGCACCTCGCGCACCACCGGGTAGTGCTCGAACACCACCGAACCAAAGTCGTTTTCGAACGCGTCAAGCACTGACAGGTCGCGATCGTCGCAGAGACGGCGGACGAGCGCTTTCAGATCGGGCACAGGCCGCTCGAACTGGCGATGGAAATTCTTGTAAGCCCAGGCGGTCGGCACCTGCACCTCCGGGAACACGGTCACCACATGCCACGGTAGGGCGAGGGACAAGTCCTCCAGCTCCTCGCCGATTCCAGATGCATACGCAAGTCCTTTCATCTCAAGGAAATAGGGAACGTCAGCTCCAAGTTTGACGGCAAGCCTGTGCAACACCGCTGACGGCACGTCAATCCCCCAGAGGCGGCAGAGCGCGTTCAGGGTCGCGGCCGCATCGCTACTGCCGCCGCCAAGTCCCGCGCCGAAGGGCACGCGCTTGACGAGTTTCATCGACACGCCCTTGCTGATACCGGCATACTCCTGCAACGCCCGGGCCGCTCGGATGCAGAGGTTGGTGTCATCAACTGGCAAGTCGAGGTTGGTACACTCCATGCCGATTTTGTCCGATTCGGTGAACTCGAGCGTATCGTGCCACTCGATTGGAGCAAAGATCGTTTCGAGGGTGTGGTAACCGTCATCACGGCGGCTGGTGATGAGCAGGCCGAGATTGATTTTTGCACAGGCTTTGACCAAAAAATGCTTCATAGAACAGGAATTGATTTAATCGTAAAATATTTCCCATATTCACGTAAAGGCAGCGGCAGCAGAGCTGCCCATTCTCAACGACCAGACTATCAAATCGAACCATGCTCAAGCTCCGTAGCCTCCCGCTGACTGTTTTACTCCTTCTGGCAGGGATGTTAACAAACCGTCCGGACACGGCTGCTTTGGCCGAAGCAGCCTCGCACGAATCTGAAATTCTTCAGTACGTGAAGGAAGATAAGGTTTATTTGCTGGAAAAAATCCGCGGCCAGATAACAAAACCCTCCGAAAAAGTGCTGGTTCAGGCGCTGTTGACCGAAGACGGCCCGCAAGCCGCAGCGCTGTATCGCGAGCAGCTTGAGAAGTATCCCGACCCCCAGCTCGACCCGATCAGCCGCCGTAGACTGAACGCCTACCAGCAGGCAGTCACTACATCGGCGGGCTTGCCGGTCATGCCAATCAAAGGCTCGATCGCCCCGAAGCCAGTGGTAACAGCAGCTCCACTGGCGACGCAACCGAACGTCAGCGCACTCCCGGCAGCTGCACCTGCCACGGCACCTGCAGACTCTGTTGTGCCGAAGCCGGTCACTCCGGCCGTAAGCGATGGCCCCTTTACGCTCCAGTTCGGAAGCTTCGACAGCATCACCAACGCCGATCAGCTCGTCGCGCAACTCGCCTCCAGAGCCTTGGCTTCGGTGCGGCTGATCAACGGGATCTATAAAGTCCGGATGAACCGTACCTTCAACTCACGCCAGGAGGCTGCGGCGTTTGGGTGCACGATGCCAATCGAGTCGATCGTGGTTCCCGCCCAGCCTTGATCCGGCACACCATTTCGCATCAGACCGCAGGTTCATGAAGAAGGAATTCGATATCATCGGCCGCTCTCAGGCAATTCTTCAGCTTAAAGAGCTCGCTTTGCAGGTAGCCGCGACCGACGTTACGGTGCTCATCACCGGCGAAACCGGTTCGGGCAAGGAGGTGCTTTCCCGCTTTATCCACGAGCACAGCCGGCGGGTGGGCAAAAGCTTTATTCCGATCAACTGCGGCGCCATCCCGTCAGGCATTCTCGAATCGGAGCTATTCGGCCATGAGAAGGGCGCTTTCACCGGGGCGGTGCAGGCGCGAAAGGGCTATTTCGAAAGCGCCGACAAGGGCACGATCTTTCTGGATGAAATCGGTGAAATGCCGCTCGAAACACAGGTAAAACTCCTGCGCATCATCGAAACCGGTCAGTTCCAGCGGGTTGGCTCCTCGGAAACGATCTCCATCGATACCCGTATCATCGCGGCCACGAACCGGAACCTCACTCAGGAGGTCACCGAAAAAAATTTCAGGGAGGATCTTTACTACCGTCTGCGTAGCGTCGAACTGCATATTCCGCCGCTCAGGGAAAGAGGCAGCGATATTCTGCTGCTGGCCGAGCATTTCGTGCACGAGTTCGAACGCAAGCACAGCATTGCGTTTAAGGGCTTCAGCCACGATTCGGGCGAGTTGCTGTTGCGTTACCCGTGGCCGGGTAACGTCAGGGAGCTGCGCAACCTGATCGAATCACTGCTCATTCTTGAGCGGGGCAAAGAGATCACACCTGATCTCCTCGAAAAGCACCTGATTCAGCGAAGCCGCCACAAAAGCCTGGTCCACGATCCCGGCAAATCGGACAAAAACGAGATGCACCTCATTTACAGCAGCCTCATCCAACTGCGACAGGAGATCGGCGAAATCCGACAGATGCTGCAACAATCGCTGATGTCGCGCCCGACGACAAGCAGCCCATTGCTCCTCCCCCCATCATCAGCCCAATCACCTGCGACTCCAACACCAGCAACTGAGGTGATCCCGCTTGAAGAGATTGAAAAACGCGCCATTGCCGAAGCTCTTGAAACCTTCGAAGGCAATAAACGCAGAACCGCCCAAGCCCTCGGCATCAACGAGCGGACGCTGTATCGCAAAATCAAGGAGTATGGATTGTAATGGATTGTAGATAAAACGTGCAGGTCGTAGACAAGCAAGCGCATCACACCGACCAATTAGTCCAGCCCGTCCCTCATAGCGACCTTTTTCGAACGACCGCCACCAGCGCGAACAGCCCCGAAATCCCCAGGCAGGCATACGGCACCAGATCGGAGTGCTGCGTGTAGAAGGTAAGATCGGTTTCAAGGGGAACGTCACTGGTTGTCAGCGAAAGTTGCCACCATGGAATTTCGCCGTAACTCCGACCGCAATCATCGTAAAAAAGCGTGATCCCGGTGTTGGCGCAACGGGCCATTGCCCGGCGGTTTTCGATGCAGCGCAGACGTCCGATGGCTGCGTGCTGCCATGGGCCGTAAGAGGTGCCGTACCAGCCATCGTTGGTCACCAGCGTCAGGAATTGCGCGCCGTTCCTCACAAAACGGCTGACCAGACCGGGAAAAATCGATTCATAGCAGATAATATTGGCCATCCTGACAGGACGCCTCTGTATCGTTGTGAAGGTCATAACCGTAGCCTCCTGACCCTTGTGCCAGCTTGAAATGCCGGAAAGGGAAAAACTGAACTTCTCCAGCCAGGGCAGATATTCCGAGTAAGGAACCCGCTCCCCGAAAGGCACAAGCCGCATTTTCCGATAGATCTGCACTGGCTCGTCGCCGGGCAGCAACAGCATCGAAGCATTATACGTGGCATAAGCTTCTGGCTGACTGTCGTCGGCAGCAGCTGCGCCTCCCGAGCCATACCGGGTGTCAAGGGGCTCCGCATCGGGCACCCCGGTCAGCAAAGGCGTCTGCCAGCGCTCGACCATGCGCCGGAGAGAATTCATGTACGGCTTGTTGAGCGGATCGAGAATGTAAAACGGAATTGCCGTCTCCGGCCAAATGACCAGATCGGGACGAGAATCAGTATCCATCACCTGACCGGTCTGGCTGTAGAGACGAAAAAGGGTCTGACTCCAGCCAAGCTCTCCCCACTTTTCATGCGGATCGATATCGGGCTGAACCAACGCCACCCGAACTGTGGAAATATCTTTCTGGCTATCAGCTTCATCAAAGGCGTACCGTGCGTAGATGAGCGGTGCGGCAATCATGGTCACCATGAGCAGGATGATGCTGGCGCGCACCGGGCGGGTGGAGTTTGCTCTGAAAAGCAACAAGACGCAAACATTGAAGGTCACCACCCAAAAGCTGATGCCCCACACGCCGAACAGATCGGCATACTGCACCATCCAGAGCAGGTTGGCCTGCGTATTACCGAGCGTCAGCCATCCGAGTGACATATCCTGCTGCATGTAGGCCCACTCCCAACCCGTCCAGACGAACGGCAACGCCAGCAAAGCAAAACGGTAGCCCCCCCGCTTTTGCAAATAATAAAACAGCAGAAGCGGCACGGTTGAAAAAAGAGACTGGGCAAAAACGGTCAGGACGCCCCCTACAAAGGTAGCAAGGCACACCCACCAGAGACTGATAAGGCAGAACAACAGCATCGCAGCCCAAACCTTTCGGAAATAGAGACCGAAACGCTCCTCGTGCTCCAGCGACAAGAGCAGCGGCACGAACGCGATCCAGGCTAACGGCTCAAGATGAACCGAAGGCCAAGTGGGAAACGAAATGCCGAGAAGAAGACCGCTCAGGAGCGGCAGGGAAAAGTTTCTGAAAAACGGGTGATGCATAATCTCCCGGCCAGCAGCATTCATGACAGCAAGGAGTTCGTTGCCAACCGGAAAAAGCGGTCAGAAAAGATTACCTGAACAGCAGAAAACAGTATTGCAGGAAATAGAAACAGATGTCGCCGAAAGCCGGGAAGAAACATATTTTACTTTACTTATTAATATTTATTCTTTAAATTTGTTTCAAGCTGTTATTTAACAGGAAGCAACCCAGTGTTTTTCCTGAAAATACCATTTTAAACGCCACCAGAAAAAGGAGAATCATTATGGCTCTTTTCGGCTCAAACGACGTGACGACCGCCCATTCCGATTACGAAATCGTACTTGAAGGCGGTTCAAGCTCCTGGGGGAAGGTGAAGGCTCGGGCGAAGGTAAATGTTCCTCCTGCCAGCCCATTGCTTCCTGCAGACTGCAATGTCAAGCTGAATGTAAAACCACTCGATCCCGCAAAAGGTTTCGTCCGCATCTCGGCCGTCATCGAATCGATCGTTGACAGCACCAAGAACAAGCTGACCATCGAAGCCGACATCGCCAACGAAACCAAGGAGAGAAGAATCTCCGTCGGTGAAGGTATGGTATCGGTTGGCGACTTCAGCCACACCTTCTCCTTTGAAGGTTCCGTCGTGAACATGTACTACTACCGTTCCGACGCTGTCCGCCGCAACGTGCCCAATCCCGTATACATGCAGGGCCGTCAGTTCCATGACATCCTCATGAAAGTTCCGCTCGACAACAACGACCTCATCGATACCTGGGAAGGCACCGTGAAAGCTGTTGGCAGCACTGGCGCGTTCAACGACTGGATCCGTGAATTCTGGTTCATCGGCCCCGCATTCACCGCGCTGAACGAAGGTGGCCAAAGAATTTCGAGAATCGAAGTCAACGGCCTGAATACCGAAAGCGGCGAAAAAGGTCCGGTCGGCGTTTCCAGGTGGCGTTTCTCCCACGGCGGTTCTGGTATGGTTGACTCCATCTCCCGCTGGGCAGAACTCTTCCCGGCTGACAAGCTCAACAGGCCCGCATCGGTTGAAGCTGGTTTCCGTTCCGACTCTCAGGGTATCGAAGTCAAGGTTGACGGTGATTTCCCTGGCGTATCGGTGGATGCAGGCGGCGGTCTGCGCAGGATCCTCAACCACCCGCTCATCCCGCTGGTTCACCACGGTATGGTCGGCAAGTTCAACAACTTCAACGTTGACGCACAGCTCAAGGTTGTATTGCCGAAGGGTTACAAAGTTCGCTATGCAGCACCTCAGTTCCGCTCGCAAAACCTCGAAGAGTATCGCTGGAGCGGTGGCGCTTATGCCCGTTGGGTTGAACACGTCTGCAAAGGCGGCGTTGGCCAGTTCGAAGTTCTCTACGCCCAGTAATAAGGGCACTGCAATTTCGAATGCCAAAAAAGGCCGGTCTTAGTACCGGTCTTTTTTTATTATTACGAAGGCAAAAATCACGCAAGTGAAACGGTAGCCAACCGTTCAGCTTACCCCATCAGCTCCAGAATCTCTTCAATCTCATCCTTGATTTCAAGCAAAAGCGTACGACGCCGTTCGTCGCTGATTTCGAATTGCTGCTGCTCTCTCGAAAGCTGTTTCTGAAGCTTGAGAATCTCGTTGGTTTTATGATCGGCGCCTTGGTCTGCTCCCTTGCCGTTCTTGATCATCTGACTTGCCTTGTTGAGCTTGAAGCCTTTTTCGTATACCAGCTCCTTGATATTGAGCACCATCGCTATGTCGCGGTTGGTATATCTACGGTTACCTCTGGTATCCCTTGCCGGAGCAAGCTCGCTAAAGAACTCCTCCCAATAGCGAAGCAGGTAAGCGGGAATGCCGGAAATCCGGCTCACCTCACCGATCGAGTAATAACTTTTTGATGATTCAAAGGCCATGTCTGAACGCTGTTTTGTTTTCTGTTCACTTATTATACATTAAGTCGTCACATCAAAAAAGGACGGATGAAAAATCTGCTGGCCCTGCGCCCATATCTTTTTCGCAACAGCAAATCTCTGGCTGCCGGGATCGCCTGCGTCGTCGTTACCAACTTCTTCGCCGTGGCAGCCCCTCGCTTTCTCGGCGAGGCGATCGACCTGATGGGCCGTCCGTTCGAGATGCGTGAAATCCTCCAGAAAACTCTCCTCTATCTGCTGTTCGCCGCCCTCAGCGGCCTGTTCCTCTACTTGGTGCGCCAGCTCATTATCGTCACGTCGAGGCATATCGAATTCGACCTGAAGAACGACTACTACAGCCATTTGCAAACCCTGTCGAGTTCATTTTACGACAACACTGGATCAGGTGAACTGATCTCGCGAGGCACCAACGACCTGAACGCCGTGCGCGACTTTCTCGGCCCCGGCATCATGTACTCGATCAACACCCTGTTCCGCCTGTTGTTCGCCGTCGGCGCCATGATCTCCATCTCCCCGACACTCACCTTGCTCGCGCTGCTTCCGGCTCCCTTCCTGAGCTGGGCTGTCTATCGGACGGGCGTGTCGATCCAGAAGCGCTCGAAAGAGATTCAGGAGAACTACGCGGCCATTACAAACCTGGTCCAAGAGAACATCTCGGGCATCCGAGTGGTCAGAAACTACAATCGCGAGGAGTACGAAACCGGCCGGTTTGAGGAGTTCAACAAAAGCTATTACAACAAGAATCTTCAGCTCGGAAGAGTCCAAGCGCGCTTCATGGCCTCACTCACTGCGCTGACCGCCCTGTCGCTCATTCCGGTCATCTGGTTTGGCGGCTTCAAGGTGATGCAGGGCGCAATGAGCATCGGCAACATCGCCCAGTTCGTCATTTACGTCACGATGCTGAGCTGGCCGATAATCTCGATTGGCTGGGTGACCAACATCATCCAGAAAGCCGCTGCCGCACAGGGCCGATTGCAGGAGATTTTCGATACGAAGCCGGACATCAACGAGCCGGAAAAAACTGCCACGAAACCCGCACCCGTGTCATCGCTGAAAGGTGAGCTTGTGTTCGAGCATGTGCGCTTTGCCTATCCGTCGCAGCCGGACAAAGCGATACTCGAAGATATTTCGTTCACGGTGCACCCCGGAACCAAGCTGGCCATCGTCGGCGCGACGGGAAGCGGCAAATCGACGCTGGTGAACCTCATCCCGCGCCTCTACGACCCGGCGGAGGGACGCATCCTGATCGACGGGCACGACATCAAAACCCTGTCGCTTGCTGACATCCGGCGCACCATCGGCTTCGTGCCGCAATCGAATTTCCTCTTTTCGGACACCATCCGCAACAACATAGATTTCGGCAGCAACGCAGAAGGAGTTGACGTCATCGAGGCGAGCCGCATCGCAATGCTGCACGACGACGTGGAGGATTTCCCGGACGGTTTCGAGACCATGCTTGGCGAAAAGGGCATCAACCTGTCGGGCGGGCAGAAGCAGCGTGCCTGCATCGCACGGGCGCTCCAGTGGAACCCGTCGATTCTGGTGCTCGACGACGCCCTCTCGGCGGTCGATACCTCCACCGAAGCCCGCATCTTTGACGGACTGCTTGAAAAGCTGCCAGACACCACAGTGGTGCTCATCAGCCACCGCATCTCCACGGTCCAGAACTGCGACCGCATCATCGTGCTGTACGAAGGCAAAATCGCCGAAAGCGGCACCCACGAAGAGCTGCTTGCCAACGGCCGCTACTACGCCGACCTCTACATGCAACAAATGCTCGAAGAGGAGATCAGCGCGTTGAGCTGAAGAGGAGAATGTAATGTAAGATGTGGACGTTGTGGACTTGGTGGACGAAGATTGAAGAGCGATTTTTCCGAGGTTTTGTCCACAAAGTCCACTGCGTCCACTCAGTCCACCGCTAAACTTCCGCCAGCTCCGCCAATTGTCGCCGCAAATCTTTTCTTGACAGCCCGTACATGTGCACATACAGCATGTTGAACATCAGCACTGCGGAGCGGAGCGTGGGGGCGCGCATCGCCCGCTCGATGGCGCGGCGCGGGGTGAAGACTTTCGAGGTGAGTTCGGTGTAGCTCGGGATGAACTCGTCGAGGCTCATCTGCTTTGGCAGGTAGAGCATCTCCTGTCCCCATGAAAAGCGGAAAGCGTCGTGATCGTCGCTTGGGTGCATGAGCCGCCCCTCGGCGGCGAGGCGTTCGAAGACCCCGGTGCCAGGAATGGGGCGCAAAAGGTTGATGCCCGGTACGTCAACGCCTGCTTCGTCGATAAAAGCGTCGATCCGCTCCGGCATGGCGAGCGTGTCGCCGTCGAGGCCATAGATGAAGCTGCCATAAACGCAGATGCCCGCCTTGCGAATCTCCTGGATGCAGCGCACCTGTCGCTCGGCGGGGTTGTGGAATTTGTGGTGCGCCCGGTTGCTCTCGTCGGCGAGGCTCTCGATTCCGACCAGGAGCGCACCGCAGCCTGAGCGAGCAAAGATGTCGAGCAGCTTCGGATTCTCGCCAAGCAGCGTGGTAGCCTGCCCAACCCATTTGATGTTGAACGGAATGAGCTTCGAGAACAGCTCGGCAGCATAGGCCTCATCTGCGTTGACCGTGTCGTCGAGAAAGAAAAAGATGCGGCGATCCTGCCTAAGAAATTGCTCCACCTCGCGCACCACTTCGGCGACCGGACGATGGCGCAGCTTGTGGCCGTTCATGACATGCACGTTGCAGAAGTCGCAGCTGTAGGGACATCCGCGCGTGGTCTGCACAACGTTGGTCGTGAAGTAGCGATTGATCTGAAGCGCAGACTTATCGACCGGGCGCGACGCTGAAAGATCGGGAAACGCCCCCTGCCGATACTCCGGCTTGAGGGCGCCACGACGCAAATCTTCGAGCACTGCGCGCCACAGGTCGTCGGCCTCGCCGATTACAAGCGTGTCGCCATGCTCGCGGCAGCGTTCGGGGAAAATCGAGACGTACGGCCCACCGAGCACCACCGGCACGCCGCGCTCACGGAAGAGCGAAGCAACCTCGATGGCCGGTTTCACCGCGCCGGTCTGCACACTGATGCCGACCAGATCCCACGGCCTGTCGAGCGGCAGCCTGTCGAAGCGCAAATCGCAAATTTCCTGCCGCACGCCGGGGACTTCGACCGAGCTGAGAATCATGAGCGAGAGCGGCGGAATGGCGAACTGCGCTCGTTTGATGACGGCGCTCATGGCGCGATCTTTCAGGAGAGCAAGACCGGATTTGGGCGTGCCTTCAAGCGAAGCCGCGCCATCCACGCCACTTGAAGCCTGCACGAAAATGAGGAGAACCGAACGGGTTCGAGTAGTGTCGCTCATGAGGTCAGGAGGCTCCTTTGCCAAGCGCGATCTCCTGCAACCGCTTCAGCTCCATCATCGCATCGAGCGGCGTCAGGCGATTGATGTCGATGCCGGACAGCGCCTTGCGCAGGCGGCTCTCCTCCTCCTCGAAGAGCGAAATCTGCTGCGAGACAACCCTCGGTGGCCCCTCGCGCTGCAATGGCACCTCGACTTCACGCTTCTCCATGCCGGCCAGAATCTCACGCGCCCGCGCGATCACCTCCGGCGGCATTCCGGCCATTTTCGCCACCTCGATGCCGTAGCTGTTGTCCGACGCGCCACGCACGATCTTACGCAGAAAAATCACCGTATCGGCAGTCTCGACCACCGTAGCGTTGAAGTTGACGATCCGCTCGAAGCGGCTCTCAAGCTCGGCCAGCTCGTGGTAGTGCGTGGCGAAAAGCGTGCGCGCGCGGAGCTGGTCGTGGATGAACTCACACATCGACCAGGCGATCGACATGCCGTCGAAGGTGCTGGTGCCGCGCCCGATCTCGTCGAGCAGGAGAAGGCTGCGCTCGGTCGCGTTGTTAAGGATACTCGCCGCCTCGTTCATCTCCACGAGAAAGGTACTCTCCCCGGAGGTGAGGTTGTCCGACGCGCCGACGCGGGTGAAAATGCGGTCAACGAGGCCGATCTCGGCAGACTCAGCGGGCACGAAACTGCCGACCTGCGCAAGCAAAACGACGAGGCCCGCCTGCCGCAGATAGGAGCTTTTACCGGCCATGTTCGGGCCGGTGATAATGAGCAGCTGCTGGTCGGAACCGACCCGGCAGTCGTTGGGCACGTAAGGTTCGTCCACGCCGAGAATGCGTTCGAGCACCGGATGGCGTCCGCCGGTGATCGACAGCTCCGTCCCCTCGTTCATCGCCGGACGGCAGTAGCGGTACTCGTCGGCGCAACTGGCAAATGACGCGAGGCAGTCCAGCTCGGCGAGAGCGGCGGCGGTTTTCTGGATCGAGGCCGCCTGTTCGGCGACGGCGGCGCACAGCTCCTGAAACAGCCGGTGTTCGAGCAACTGACTCTTCTCATCGGCGGTCAAAATCTTCTCCTCGTACTCCTTCAGCGCCGGAATCGTATAGCGCTCGGCGTTGACCAGCGTCTGCTTCTTTTCGTAATACTCTGGCACCTTGTCGCTGTTGGCGCGGCTCACCTCGATGTAGTAGCCGAACACCTTGTTGTACTGCACCTTGAGGGTCGAAATCGAGGTTCGCTGCCGCTCCTGCTGCTGGATTTCAAGCAGCCGGTCACGCGCCCCGGACGAGATCGCCCGCAGCTCGTCGAGCTCCTCGTGGTACCCGGCGCGGATGTAGCCGCCGTCACGCAACGTCCCCGACGACTCGGGATCGAGCGCCCGCTCGATGGTTTCGGCCAGCTCCGGCAGTGGATCGAGCCGGTCGGCGAGATGGCGCAACCGCTGTGCCTCGCACGATGCAAGCATCGCCTTGAGCTGCGGAATCAGCGCGAGCGAGGAGCCGAGTAGGCGCACCTCCCTCGGCATGGCCCGCGACGTGGCGATACGCGCCAGCGCGCGCTCCAGATCGATGATGCCGCCGAGCAACTGACGTGACTGTTCGCGCACCTCCGGCGTATCGAGCAGCTCCTCGACCGCGTCGTGCCGCTGCACGACCGCTTCGAGCTTGCGGAGCGGATGGAGCAGCCAGCGCCTTAACAGCCGCGCGCCCATCGGGTTTTTCGTCCGGTCGATCACTTCGAGCAGGCTTCCGTTCAGCGAACCATCCTGCATCGAGGAGATGATTTCGAGATTCCGCCGGGTCTGGATGTCGAGCGTCATGGTCTCCGCACTCTCGACGAGACCGATCCGAACGAGATATTTCAGGCTCCCCTGCTTTGCCTCTTCGAGATACTGGAGAATAGCGCCCGCCGCGATCCGACCACCCTCGACGCCGTCGATGCCGAACCCTTTCAGTGAGTGCGTTTTAAAATGATTTTCCAGAACATGGGAAGCCTGCTCAGCACTGAACATCCACTCGTCGAGCACCGTGAAGAGCGTATTCATGCTCCTGCCGAGGCTCTCGCGCAGCTCTTTGTCACGTGACGAGATAAGAATTTCGGAAGGATGGAGCGATTGTAGAAAATCCTTTAACTCGCCCACCGGCAGCTCGGTCATCCGGAACTCGGCGGTGGTCACATCCACGAACGCCACGCCCGCTAACGGCTCGCGCCCCTGCCTGAACAAGGCAACCGCACAGAGGTAGTTGTTGTGGCGATCATCGAGAATCTTGTCGCTGTAGGTGATGCCCGGCGTGACAATGTCGGTGATCTCCCGCTTGACAATCCCCTTGGCGAGCGCCGGATCCTCGACCTGATCGCACACCGCAACCTTGAACCCCTTCGTCACGAGCTTGGCGATGTACCCCTCGCTGGCGTGATGCGGAAACCCGGCCAGCGGAATCTCGCCAGCGCTGCCGTTCGAGCGTTTCGTCAGCACGATGTTCAGTGCCGCCGAAACCGTCACGGCATCGTCAAGGAAAGTTTCGTAGAAATCGCCCACGCGGAACAGCAGCACGTACTCGGGATAACGCTCTTTGACCTCGAGATACTGACGCATCATCGGTGTCGGTTCTTTTTTACGGCCCTGAGCGCTTTTTGCCATGACGAAATCGCAAGATGAGATTGTCGAAACTGCTGAACTGAAATGAGAATTAAACTAAAGCAGCGGCCATAAATATACAAGTCTGCACGGTGGCTTGAAAAGCTGCGCCCGGCGCAATATCTTTGAAACAGATTTTTTCAGACAATCCGACAACAAATCCAATCGGACATGGACTTTCACGCCCTCCTCCGCGTCGTGCACATCACAGGCTTTGCCGCCTGGTTCGGCACGATCTTCGCCTCGTTCTTCCTGCTCAAAACGCTCGAACCGGGCCTGACCGGCGACAAGCAGAAGGCTGACGACTACTCGCTGCTGCTGCGCCGCTTCATCAAGCTCGAAACGAAGGTGGCCGACGTAGCGGTCATTTCGGTCATCTTCTCCGGCCTTTTGCTGGCACACTTCTACGTCGGTTGGACGCCGTGGGTGTTCGCCAAGATATGCCTGATCGTTCTCCAGATCACCCTCACGATGGGCTTCATCGTCAAAGCGATCCAGCCCATCACCTACCCCTGCGATGTGGCAAAATACACGGCCTGGTACAAGCTGTTCACGATCTCGTTCAGCATGTTCGGCATCATTCTCCTCGTAACCTTTTTCCTTCGCTAAGAAAATGGACAATTTCTTTAGGAAAGAGCAAAGCCAACGATTTGAAAAACGGTTTCTTTCTCGTATATTCATGCTCTTTATCACCAAACCATTACAATGATGCAGGCGCTGATCGAGATTTCCGACAAACAGTTTTTGGTACAAGAGGGTGACAAGATTTTTGTCCCCAAACAGAAGGCCGCAGCAGGCGACGTTATTGAAGTTAAGAGTCTCATGAAGGTCGGCCAGGCTGATTCAGCTCTGAACGACGGCACCGCAAAGGTCAAGGTGCTTGAACACCTCAGAGATGAAACCATCATCGTTTTCAGGAAGAAACGCCGCAAGCGTTTCCAGAAACGTAACGGACACCGTCAGCACATGACCCAGGTCGAAGTGCTGTCGATCTGAACGAACAGGAATTGATAACACTAATTTTTTTGTCTCATGGCACATAAAAAAGGCGGCGGCTCAACCAAAAACGGCCGCGATAGCAATCCGAAATACCTCGGCGTGAAAGCCGCAGGCGGTTCGACCGTAAACGCGGGAACCATCATTCTCCGTCAGCGTGGCACGGCCATCAAACCTGGCGACAACGCCGGTCTTGGCAAGGATCATACCATCTTCGCCCTTGTCGATGGCACCGTTCATTTCAGGAACGGCCGCAACAACAAAAAACAGGTCGATATCATCCCCTCCTGATTTGGGCGGAGATGCATTACGCTTATATTAAAAGCAAGCCGGCTCACGAGCATTAACGGCTTGCTTTTTTTATGCGCACCTTGAAACACGACATTTCTCAAGGTGCCCTTTTGCTCTTCCTTGGAGCACCTCTCAACATCGCCGACTGAAACGCAACTACGGAGCTGAACGCGGCAGCTTGCCTGCCCACCTCCAATTCGAGCGTTTCTCCACGCGCTCCCGTGCTGAGCGGAAGCGACCGGGGCATTTGCGCGGCTTTACGGAGGATCGGCTCCATTGAAAGCAGGTCAGGCTTCGCTCCTGACGACAAACGCGATTGATCGCACGATTCATAGCATGTCCCCTGAGAAAACGAGCAGCAGGGCATGAATCCAACAGAAACCAAAACCCGTAAGTGCATTATGAAAATCACCGTTATTGGCGCAGGCAACGTTGGGGCAACCACGGCTTTCCGTATTGCAGACAAAAAGCTTGCCAGAGAGCTCGTGCTGCTCGATGTCGTTGAAGGCATTCCTCAAGGCAAGGGACTCGACATGTATGAAACGGGTCCGGTTGGCCTGTTCGACACCAAAATCACCGGATCAAACGATTACGCCGACACGGCAAACTCAGATATTGTGGTCATCACTGCAGGCCTGCCCAGAAAGCCTGGCATGACGCGCGAAGATCTGCTCATGAAGAACGCGGGCATCGTCAAAGAGGTGACCGACAACATCATGAAGCACTCGAAAAACCCGATCATCATCGTGGTTTCCAATCCGCTTGACATCATGACCCACGTGGCCTGGGTGCGCAGCGGACTGCCGAAAGAGCGGGTCATCGGCATGGCCGGCGTGCTCGACGCAGCGCGTTTCCGCTCGTTCATTGCGATGGAACTCGGCGTCTCGATGCAGGACATCAACGCCTGCGTGCTCGGCGGCCACGGCGACGCCATGGTGCCGGTGGTCAAATACACCACGGTCGCGGGCATCCCGATTTCGGACCTCCTGCCTGCCGAAACCATCGACAAGCTGGTCGAGCGCACCCGCAACGGCGGTGCGGAGATCGTCGAGCACCTCAAGCAGGGCTCAGCCTTCTACGCTCCGGCCTCCTCGGTGGTCGAGATGGTCGAATCAATCGTGCTCGACCGCAAGCGCGTCCTTCCCTGCGCCGTCGGCCTCGAAGGCCAGTACGGCATCGACAAAACCTTCGTCGGCGTCCCGGTCAAGCTCGGCCGCAACGGCGTCGAACAGATCTACGAAATCAACCTCGACCAGGCCGATCTCGACCTCTTGCAGAAATCTGCCAAGATCGTCGATGAGAACTGCAAAATGCTCGAATCGACCATTGGATGATGTCCTGACAAGGCGACATGTTTCGTCGCCTTGCAGACAAAACAAATGAAATGGCAAGAGGCTGTCTCGGAAACTAAACCGCGACAGCCTCTTGATGTTTTAGCGCTTTTGAAGGTCAGTGAGGTGTCTTGGACCCGATAGCATCTCCGACGCTCCTCTCAGCACACGCGCAACTCTCCATGCCGAAAATCGCTATCAAAGACCGTTTTCCACCTTGAACCGGTTGGCCTCCTGCACGGCGGCCACAAGCTTTTCGGAAAGCCCGGGCATCTTGTCATAATCCACCCACAGCGAATCTTCGACGATATCATGAATCTCCGATGCGATATCGATTGCGATCCGTTTACGCCTGGCAAGCTCTTTTTTCAGCTCTTTGGCCTCTTCTGACATGGTGTTACTCCCTGGATTTACTATGGATAAAAAATTCTCAACGTTGCTGGAATGACAGGCAAATATCCTTAATTATTTATGCATGCATACCTATATCCCGAATCAGTACTGTCCGGTTAAAATAGTGAAAGTTGAGGCGCCGGCTCTCTTGGCTTTTTGATCGAGCGATCGTTGAATGACAAAATCTCGATGAGCAAGCGCTGTTCCATGACCACTGCGGCAATCATGCGGGTTAAAACCTGAAGAGAGTCACGATCTTTTGTCTGGTACTTGATGAAGGCCAAGAGCAGGTAATAGCACATGGCCACCCATATCTGACTCAACACCGCGTTCGGA
>DRSQ01000185.1 GCA_011372505.1 Chlorobaculum parvum
AAGTGACGAGGAGAGCTGGCCCTGCGCCGCCTGGAATTTCGACATGGCCGCCGGGTCGCTCAACATCTCCGGCGTGAGCTGGATGGAGGTCGCCTTTGCGCGGGCATCGACGACAGCCTGAAGAGTTTCCTTTTCGAAATTGGCTGCGCCCTTGACCGTAGCCACGAGGTTCGGCACCAGATCGGCGCGCCGCTGGAGCTGCGATTCGAGGTCGCCCCACGCGCGGTTGACCGCCTCCTCGTTCTGCTGAATGACATTATAGCCGCACCCGCTGAGCATGACAAGCGCCACCAGAAATGGCAAAACTCTGGAAACAGAGCGAAAATATGATCGGATCATAGCTGTTCGTTTCGTGATTGATGTTCAGACATTGTTTATGAAAATATAATAATCGATGCCCCGCTGCAAAACCAAAGCAGCGAATTTTTCAGGTAAGATCATTGTATATCTACTCCAATTACAATAACTTGGAAGTACTGCCCGCAAACGGCACACGATCCCCCTGAACCCCTACCCCTGATAACCATGAAGAAATCTGCACTTCCCGCAGTCCTGTTTTCCCTGTTTTTCGCCTCTCCGGTTCACGCTGCGTTCGACTATCTGCCGGTCGATGCGCGGGGAACCGCAATGTCGGGCGCTACAACGGCCTTGTCCGACAACACCTGGGGCATCTTCTCCAATCCGGCGGCGACAGGCCAGCGCTCCAGCGCCGCTGTGAACTACACCATCCCTTACGGAGATTCCGATCTCGGCGACATCGCCGGAGCGGTAAACCTTTCCCGACTCCCTTTCGACAACAAAGGCACCTGGTCGATCGGCATGAACCGTTACAGTGCAAACGATTACCATGAAACCATCTGGCTCGCCGGATACGCACGCGAACTGCTCCCATCGGTTCGGATCGGTGTTTCAATTGCGCGGATGACACAGAAATTCGATGGATTCGGCGACGACTCGGCCACCGGCATCAACGCCGGTCTCCAGGCCAGCCTCAGCCCGATGGTGACTCTCGGTATCAGCTCGATGAACCTCAACTCCCCGACCATCGGCGAAACCGACCTCCACCTGCCAAGGACAACACTCGCGGGCGCGACCTTCCACTTTCCGACCGGCAGCCTCCTGACGGTCAACCTCCAGACCGACCCCGACCGCTCAAGCCGCCTGCTCGCCGGTGGTGACTTCGTCGTCGCCCCGATGACCCACCTGATGATCGGCCTCGGCACCAACCCCTCGATCATCTCCGGAGGTGCCAGCTTCGGAACCGACGCCATCAAAGCGACAATTGCTGTAAGCCGGAACCTCGACCTTGGCACGACCAGCTCATTCGGACTGGAAGCGGGCTGGTAAAATCAGATCATTGCTGAACCGACAGGGGGAAATTGAACATAAAAAAACAAATTCACGCTTCAGCCTCCATCTCCGGCGAGTACGTCCCCACACGGGCCAGGCCGTTGAGGCGGCTGCGTTTGAACAGTGCCTTCTGCGCAGCCGCCACATTGCCTTCCTGCCCTTTCCAGGCGGCAAGCACGGGAGCCTGCAATGCGCGTCCGTACGAGAAGCTCACCTCCCACGGATGTGAACCCATCGCGTTCATGGCATTGAGATTGGCCGTGGCAACCTCAGCGCTCTGACCGCCGGAAAGAAACACGATACCCGGCACGGCGGCGGGAACGTAACAGTTCAGGCAACGAATCGTAGCTTCTGCCACCTCTTCGGGACTGTTCTGGCACGGGCACTTTTTACCCGCGATCACCATATTCGGCTTTAGCAACATCCCCTCGAACAGCACGCGATGCAGGTCGAGTTCGGTGAACACCGCTTCGAGCACCCTTGAGGTCACCTCCTCGCACCGCTCGATGCCGTGGGCGCCGTCCATGAGTACCTCGGGCTCAACGATCGGCACAATATCCTGCTCCTGACAAAGTGCGGCATATCGAGCCAGCGCATGGGCATTCGCCCGGATACCGAACGGTGACGGAATATCCTGCTCATCGATCTGGATCACAGCCCGCCACTTCGCGAATCCGGCACCAAGTTCCCGGTACTCGATCAGCCGGTCACGCAGACCATCCAGCCCCTCGGTGACCTTTTCTCCGGGATACTGCGCCAGCGATTTTGCTCCTTTGTCAACCTTGATTCCGGGCACAATCCCCCGTTCGGAAAGCACTCTTGCGAAAGGAACACCGTCAATTGTGGATTGGCGAATCGTTTCATCGAAAAGAATTACACCACCAATGTAGCTCTCGATGCCATCGGTGGTAAAAAGAAGTTCACGATACCGACGCCGTGTGGGCTCAGTAGACTCGACATTGATCGAATCAAGCCGCTTTTTGATGGTCGGGGTACTCTCATCAGCAGCCAGAACGCCTTTCCCGTTCGACACAATAGCTGCTGCAACTGCACGAAGTTTCTCGCTGTCCATACACTCCTCCTCTCGTTTTGCATTCCTTACATCCGAAAATTTCCCCATTCGTTTCACCAACAATGAACGATACGCCTTGATTCCCGAAAAGCTCCGTTATTCAGGAGTAACCTGTCAACAGGATGATGCCGACTGTGCGGGTTACCCATGACATAACGCAAAAGGACGGACACACTGGCCCGCCCCTACAAATCACGCCTGATGGATAATTATCAATTATCCATTGTCAACTATCCCCTACGCCGACAAACGCTCCACCGTAAACACTCCCTGCACCTTCTTCAACTTGTCCATCAACGTCGTGAGCTTGTCGGTGTTTTTGACAAAGATCATGAGGCTGCAGACGAAAATGCCATCTTTGGCATGCAACGTAATCGTGCGGATATTGGTGTCGAATTTGGAGATGACACCGGTGATCTGGTTGGTCATGCCGACCTTGTCTTCGCCGACGATGCGGATACCCGCCAGGAATTCGGTGTTGAGCTTGCGATTCCAGGCGACCGAAACGATCCGCTCGCTTTTTACGCTATTCTCGTTAGTGACGTTGACGCAGTTCTTGCGATGGATCTTGACAGTGCCTTCGGTGGTCACAAAGCCGATGATGTCGTCGCCGGGAACGGGGTTACAGCATTTGGCGTAGGAGTAAGCAATATTGTTCATTCCGGCTATGGTCACCTCATCCTTGTGCGACGTGGTCCGCGCCTGCTCCTCTCGGGCGATGGCAGCAAAGCCTTTCTGGGGAGGCTTAACCTGCGCGGGAGCACTCTCCTTTGGCTCAGCACTCTTGCCATGCGGCCGGGTAATGCTCTCCATCACCTCTTCACTGCTGATCTGCTGGTTGGCCAGCGCGCTAAACAGATCGGCAGGGGTCTTGATGCCGTGCTTGCGGATGGCACGAATAGCGTCGTTTTCGGTAAACAGACGCTTGGTGCCAGTGAGCATCTTGTCAAAGATGTTGCGCCCCTTTTCAATCTCTTTGCGCCGCTCTTCGTTGATGGCGGCCCTGATCTTGAGCTTGGCGCGGTGGGTTACGACGATTTTGAGCCAGTCCGGTTTCGGCATCTGGTTTTTGGAGGTGATAACCTCGACGCGATCACCCGACCGCAGCTCAGCGTTCAGCCGCACAATCTTGCCATTGACCTTCGCGCCGATGCAACCGTTACCGATTTCAGTGTGGATGGCGTAGGCAAAGTCAATCGGCGTAGCGCCGGCAGGCAGAATCTTCATATCACCCTTCGGCGTGAAGACGTAAATCTCATCGTGATAGAGATTGAGCTTGAAGCCCTCCATGAAGGCCGTGGCGGTGTCGGCATCCTTGATGAGCTCGCGCGCCCATTTCAGAAACGAATCGACAGCTGCATCATCCTTGCTGATTTTTTCCTTATAGCGCCAGTGCGCCGCAACACCGAGCTCGGCGAATTCGTGCATACGGCGCGTCCGGATTTGCAGCTCAACAACGTGCCCTTTCGGGCCAATAATTGCCGAATGCAACGACTGATAGCCGTTATGCTTCGGAATGGAGATGTAATCCTTGAAGTGCTGCGGAATGGGCGGATATTTCTGCGTAATATAGCCATAAACCGCGAAGCAGTCAGAAATCTTGTTGGTTTCGATGATAACGCGAATGCCGTACAGGTCATGAATATCATCGAACTGCTTGTTCTTGAACCGCATCTTGTTGTAAATCGAAAAAAGATGCTTGGCGCGTCCCTGCACTTCGACGTTGAAATCCTGCTTTTCGAGATCAGACTGGATCGGCACGATCATCTTGTTCAGGTAGGCGATGCGCTCGTTCCGGCTCAGTCGAACCTTTTTGAGCAGGTAGTCGTACATCTTGGGATCGATGTACTTGAAGGCGAGATTTTCCAGATCGACCTTCATCTTACCGAGACCGAACCGGTGCGCGAGCGGCGCGTAAATGTCGCGCGTCTCGAGTGCCATGCGCAGGCGACGGTGCTCCGGCAACGAATCGAGCGTGCGCATGTTATGAAGCCGGTCGCAGAACTTGATGAGGATAACACGGATATCCTTGACCATTGAGAGCAGCATCTTGCGGAAGCCTTCGGCCTCGGTGGTTTCGCGGTTGACCATGATGCCGGAAATCTTGGTCAGCCCCTCGACGATGTCCGCCACTTCAGTGCCCAGCTCGGCGGCGATGTCTTCATAGGTATAGCCGCTGTCCTCGATGACATCATGCAGCAGCGCCGCCGCAACGGAGACTCCGTCGAGCGGAAGATCAGTCACCAGCAGCTTGGCCACTTCCACCGGATGGTAGAAAAACGGTTCGCCAGAGGCGCGTTTCTCCCCCTCATGGGCGCGGTAGCACATAAAAAACGCACGCTGGATGAGCGACTCGTCGTAATTCTTGAGATTCGCTCGGCAAAGCCGCAGGATTTCGTGCAGTTTCTGGTAATGTTCCTGTTCTATCTGGGCCAGCATGGAAGTACGCTTCTCCGGAGTTGGAATGTTAATTGACTTGACAGGCTGAATATTCATGATATGAAATCGGCGCTTCAGGTCAATACGTTTTACTCTGTCATTTGCTCGATCCGCTCTTCGAGCATCAGAATTTCATCGCGCAGATAAGCTGCTTTTTCGTAATCGGTCTCCTTGGCGGCCCGCTGCATTTCAGTGTTCATCTCGGCCACCATCTTCACAACCTCGCCGCGGCTGAGGGTGTCGAGCACGCCTTGCAATTCGAGTTCGGGGCGCTTCTGCAACCCAAGGCGCTTGCGGCGGTAGCGCTCTTCGGCATCGGCCACGCTGGTGGTGGTGAGCACCTGATCGACCGATTTGACGATGGAGCGCGGCACGATGCCGTGCTTTTCGTTGTACTCCTGCTGGATGCGGCGGCGGCGGTCGGTTTCGTCGAGCACCTCGCGCATCGAGTCGGTGATCTTGTCGGCGTAAAAGAGCACCAGCCCCTCGACGTTGCGCGCCGCACGACCGGCGATCTGCATGAGCGATTTGTCGTTGCGCAGGAACCCCTCCTTGTCGGCGTCGAGAATCGCCACGAGCGCCACCTCCGGAAGGTCGAGGCCTTCGCGCAGCAGGTTGACCCCCACCAGCACGTCGATATCGCCCGCGCGCAGCTCGCGCAGAATCTGCATCCGTTCGAGGCTCTTGATCTCGGAGTGCAGGTACTGCGAGCGCAGCCCGAGCTTGCGGAAGTAGGCGTGCAGATCCTCGGACATGCGCTTGGTGAGCGTCAGCACCAGCGACTTCTGCCCCAGCGCGATTCGCTCCCTGACCCGCGCCAGCAGGTGGTCGATCTGTCCCGCCACGGGATGAACCTCAATCCGCGGATCGAGCAGACCGGTGGGGCGGATGAGCTGCTCGACCACCACGCCCCCGGAGCGCATCAGCTCGTGGTCGGCGGGCGTCGCCGATACGCAAAGCACCTGCGGCACCTTCTCCTCGAACTCCTCGAAGCGGAGCGGGCGGTTGTCGAGCGCCGACGGCAGGCGGAAGCCGTGCTCGACCAGCACCGTCTTGCGCGACCGGTCGCCGCCATACATGCCGCGAATCTGCGGCAGGGTGACGTGCGACTCATCGACCACGACGAGGTAGTCGTCCGGGAAGTAGTCCAGCAAACACCACGGGCGCTCGCCCAGCTTGCGACCAGCGATGTGGCGGGCGTAGTTCTCGATGCCGGAGCAGTAGCCCAGCTCCTTCATCATTTCGAGATCGTAGCGCGTGCGCTCTTCGAGCCGCTGCGCCTCGACCAGCTTGTCCTCGCCGCGCAGAACGTTCAGCTGCCCGGCCAACTCGTCCTCGATGGCGAGCATCGCCCGTTCGAGCTTCGCGCTGTCAGCCACGAACTGCCGCGCCGGGTAGATGAAGGCGTACTCCTCGCGGCTGATGATCTCGCCGGTTTTCGGGTCAAAGGTCTGGATCGAGTCGATTTCGTTGCCGAAAAATTCGATGCGCTGCGCCAGCTCCTCGTGGCCCGGTACCAGGTCGATGACGTCGCCCCGCACCCGGAAGCGCCCCGGCGTCAGATCGACGTCGTCGCGCAGGTAGTGCAGCGACACCAGCAGTTGCAGAAACTCGTCGCGATCCATCTCCATGTTCTGCCGCAACTCGATGATCTGCGCCAACCAATCCTCCGGCGAGCCGAGGCCGTAGATGCAGCTCACCGAGCTGACCACGATCACGTCGTTCCGCCCGCTGAGCAGCGCGCTTGTCGCCCGCAGCCGAAGCCGCTCGATCTCGTCGTTGATCTTCAGATCCTTGGCGATATACTTGTCCATCGATGGGATGTAGGCCTCGGGCTGGTAGAAGTCGTAATAGCTGATGAAGTACTCGACCGCGTTGTGCGGAAAGAACTGCTTCAGCTCGCCGTAGAGCTGCGCGGCGAGGGTCTTGTTGTGACTCAGCACCAACGTGGGGCGATTGATCTGGGCGATAACGTTCGAGACCGTGAAGGTCTTGCCGGAGCCGGTGACGCCGAGCAGCGTCTGCCAGCGGTCGCCCCGCAGCACCCCCTCGGTCAACGCGCGGATCGCGCCGGGCTGGTCGCCGGTCGGTCCATACGGACTTTCAAGTTTAAACTCCCCTCCCCTGTGCACAACGTTTTGCATAGATAACTCTCGCTGATGAATAACTCTCGGTAATGGACAATGAATCAATCACCTGCGGACACCGCTGAATCCCGTCGCAATCCCGG